>NZ_JAUOEU010000014.1:0-123749 GCF_031932105.1 Shewanella sp. SP1S1-7 | reverse complement strand
TAAAATGGAATTTATAAAATGTTTAATAAAAGTTTGTGTGTCATTGTTTTTTGCTCACTACTGACAGCGTGTAACGGCGTGACATTTCGAACCAATGCTGGTGCTGTCGCTTTAAATAATGCCGTCGCTAGTACTGTTGAAGTGTATTCTCAGGCAGAAATATCTAGGCACAAGTTTATGAGCTTAGGTGAAGTATCCACTACCTTTTGCAGTACTCAAATTTATCCTGCTGAACACGTCAGTTTGGACGATCTTAAAAAAGATTTGAAAGTTCAAGTTCAAAAGTTGGGTGGAAATGCCATTATTTTCTACGCGTGCGGCAAAGCTAGTTATCCTGCCTGTGAGTTGTATTTTGAATGTAATGGTGAAGGGTTCTCTATCGAAGATTAGAGTTTAGTTTTATATAAAAGCTCACATAGTTGTGAGCTTTTATATTTTAAATCAATAACATTTCTGTATTAATCCGAGTTGTTGTCGAACTCAGTATCGTCGAGTAACTCAAAGGTTGGTTCGACGTTTGGTACGTCTTTAAACAGGCGAGTGAAGTGACGTTGTACGCCTTTCAAATCGATTCCTGCTAAGCCTGAGGCGAACCCAAACCAAGCATAAAGACCACTAAAGTTATCGAACATGGGCGGTAAATATTTCGGTGTCGTCAGTATGCCCTCTTGGCAAGCTTGGTATAACACTGGGATATCTTCGATCGCCAATTTACCGAGGAACAACATAGGGATAAGTTCGGGAAGGCCTGAGGTGATAGCGCTGCGGATAAAGTTAATGTTTTCCACATAGCCGCGCACATAGGAAATATCCTTAGTGAAGAAGCTGCCGCCTTCTACCATACCCCCACGGAAAACCCTTTGGGTGACGCGATAACTGTCGGTCGCGCTCAGGTTTAATCCTCTGAAATAATTGAATACTTCAATAAAGTCGGCGCCATTTTCCGCCATGTCGACCGCGGCGACACGGTCGCTAATACGCCGAGCTCGTCCCGGATTTGAACTTAGGGTCAGCATTTCCAGTAAAACAGCTAAACCCTCTTGAGTCGCGGCTACCCGCGGCGAACCGACACTGAGCCAAGTGGCGTGGGGTTGGGCTCGACCATTTAGCGTTGTGCCGACATGCACCCAACCTTCGTGAACCTCGTATACATTGAGATCCGACTCGCTGAACATGGCTTTGCTATTGAGCTTAACGGTATCGCCACCTACAGCGGCATCGGAGACGATACCGTCACTGAGGCGCACGCGCATGTCATCGCTATGGAAGTATTTCTCTAAGCGTTGACTGAGCACGTGAACCGCTTCGGGGGCGCTAATAATCTTAGGATGATGTTTATTCATGTGTCTCGCTGCCGGCAGCGAGAAGATATAACTGAGTTTATCGCCTAACTGTCGCAGCGTATGACGATCGCCGTGCAATCTGTGACTCGCGCTGCCGTATAATTCTTGGCTAAGTTTACCAAAGGTCGGCGTGCCTCTGTTTTCGAGCATATCGACCACAAGGCGATATTGATCGACGTTAGCCACCAATATCTTGCCGAGTTTATCCCGTTTACCTAAACGTCTATGGATATCCTGTTTTAGGGTGGCGAGTTCTGCGTGGGTTTTGACGGGGTCAAAAGGTAAGGCTATGTTTTGATAGAACTCTTGCTTGATAGCCGGAAGTACAGTGCCCTTATTCGAGAGAAAGCGCTCCTCCATTTCCCGCGGCCATTTGATGGCATCTAAGATTTTTATTGGCGTTTGGATGCGAATTAATTCATCGGAAAAACGGCGTAGATCTTGTTGATATTGGGCTAACGACTCAGACATTCCCGTATATCCTGCAGGTAATTTCAGCGAGAGAGATGTGGCTAATCATAGCCTTAAACCTCATTTATTCATATTGATTCGCAGGCTAGCTGAGGAAATATACCGATTGCATAAATTAACTGTTATCGGTTTTGTGAATCATTTTGGTGCACCTGTGACTATTTTAGCGCTGTGTTTATGAGCCATAAATTAGTAACTATTTGTTTAATAGTATTTTATTGATATGGCATTAAAACTGCTTTGTTCTGGACTTAGAAATCGGTTGATTGGAGCGAAACATGGCAGCGATGAGTTATTTGAGTGTTATCGAGCGGTATCACGAATACGAGGCCACAGTGCATGAACTGATGGAATCGATTTTAACTGGGATTGCCGATGCCGAGTTATTTAAGCAACCTAAGGTCGATGTCAAAGCGATGAAAGGAATCGCGAAGAGCTATCCCTTTGTTGAGCTGATGTATTTACTCGATAGCCAAGGCTTGCAGATAAGCCAAAATATCGCCGTGGTAGACCATCAGATCGAGTTAATTCCGTTAGGTGGCAATCGCGATCGCAGCCAAAGACCTATTTCATTAATCGTGATGAGTCCGATGGCGTGAACATTACGCGTCCCTATTTATCCAATGCCAGTGGCAATTTGTGCCTTTCTGCCTCCCTAGCTATTTATCAACAGGAGCAAAAACTGGGTTATTTAGTGGTGGATGTGGACTTGACCCGTTTGATTGAATTTATGATGGGCGACAGTGCCCGGCGGCGCGTAACGCCGGCATTTAAAGCGGTTTATGGCGTGATAGTGGCGGGGTTATTTGTGCTGGTCACGGTATTGCTCTGGACCGCATTGCGTGATATTTACGGACTCTTTACGGTCGAGCGAATTGGCCAAGATCCGCTGCAACCCTTTGGGATCATTATTTTTATGACGCTGGCTTTAGCGATTTTCGATCTCGGGAAAACCATTCTCGAAGAAGAAGTCCTAATGCATAAGGATATCTTTCGCCACAGCTCAACGCGGCGAACCATTACACGGTTTGTTTCTACCATCCTTATTGCCATTTCCATTGAGGCCTTATTGACTATGTTCAAGGCGTCACTCGGTGAGAAACAATATATTGAACCCGCGATCTGGATGATGTTAGCCGTTGTCGGTTTACTAGTAGGATTAGGTGCTTACGTTTACTTAGGCGCTAAAGCCGAATGGTTGCTGATTAAAACTCAAGCCTATAAAAGCGGTAAAAAGTGACAGTGAAACTGCAGCGTTTAATGTGGGCATAAGAGGGCTAAACAAAGTCACACCCAGCACTGAGGGCTGGGTGAGATATTAGGTCTGAGTGGACACGAACTGTGTGAGTTCTAGATGAACACTCTGCGATTTAACGCAGCATCACCCTAATTTTGTCCACTAGATAGTGAGATCAAATCGGCTAGAAAAAATCATCATCTCCTAATGCACGCTTTAATTCCGCCCGTTCGAGGTAGTCTTCTAAACGCTTTTTGACTTCACGTCTATGTTGCATTGCCTCAGCGGCTTTGCTGTTTCTCGGTGTGGTCATTGCCTCAAGTTCAGTATCGTTGGGCACGACTTCAGTAATATGAGCCATAACGAATTCCTCTTGTTGTTCCTAACGACTTTCTAACTAAAAAGAGTAGGGTAGAAAAGCAAATAATTTTGTGAGTCAGGGTAAAATTTTCTGCCCGTGAGCTGGATAATTGTGCCCGCTGCGGTTTAGCGTCAAGTCAAGACTGGGATTGCCTATTTGATTAATTTAGTTCTTGCTTATTTTGTGATTGAGAGCACAACATCGTCATCGATATATTCGGGTTAATTCCTAGTTAAATAGTAGGATAAACTTGAATTTAGGCGTAATTACAACAACACTTGTAGCTGTGTTTATTGCTAATCTTTTGCTAGGGAATTGGCTCATATGGACAAGGATGAGTTTTCTAAATCGCATAGCCCATCAAATAGTATCTACTTTAGCGTGCTGAGCTCTAGCTGGCTGATGATTGTCGCTGCTTTACTTTTTATGGGCATCTCTTGGTATGTGCTGGAGCAATATCTTAGAGATCGTGGTGAAGAGCGTTTCGAGAACAGTGTGCAAGAGTTAACCGAAGCGGTGAATCGCAGAATGCTTGCCTATGAGCAAGTCTTACGCGGTGGTGTTGGCTTGTTATTATCTTCAAATGATGTGACCCGAAAGGAGTGGCAAACCTATGTTGTCAATGCGCATTTATCTGAGTATTACCCAGGTTTTCAAGGCTTTGGCTATGCTCAGTTACTTAAACCTGACACATTAGATGCCCACGTTCAACAAGTTCAAGCCGAAGGCTTTAAAGACTATAAAATTTACCCTGAAGGAGTTCGTGATCAGTATTGCGTGATCTTGTATTTAGAGCCTTTTGATTGGCGCAATCAAAGAGCCTTTGGTTATGACATGTGTTCCGAGGCTAATCGGCGTAAAGCCATAGATCACGCCATTAGCACTGGCCAGCCAACTATCTCAGGCAAGGTGGCCTTAGTTCAAGATACGCCCGAAGATGCTCAAGCGGGTTTCTTGATGTATTTACCCATTTATCAAGGAACGGTGGCAACGGAGGCTGAACGGAAACAACAGGCGATTGGACTCGTGTATGCGGCGTTTAGGATGGACGACCTCATGCAAGGGATTATGGGAGATCGATTCTCTGGTTTGAAACTTGCTATTTATGAAAACCCGCAGGCAAATGCCGACAGTTTAATGTTCACTAGCAGTAAAGTACTGCCAAATCAAAAAGATGTGTTTTATCAGTCACAGACTGACTTGATTGGCGGTAGGCAGTGGCGCTTAGACATTTCGTCACAATCGCGTTTTATTTCAAGATCAGAAGAAACCCAGGGTATCTGGCTACAATTTATCGGTAGCGCTTTTATTTTGGCGCTGTTTTATTCAGTGCTAATCATGGCGCGCAATCGATATAAAGAGTCATTACTTACCTCCGAGCTCATCGCGAATGAAAAACGCTTTAGACTCGTCATTGAAGCGTCTCCAAGCGCACTGTTTATGGTGGATAAGGCTGGAATTATTACATTGGTAAACACCCATGCCGAACGCTTATTTGGTTATGCCAGAGATGAGTTACTCGGCCGTTCTATCAATATGTTATTGCCAGACGTGCTGAGAGATGCGCATCAGCAGCACATGAATCATTATTTAGTGCAGCCGATTGCGAAGAATATGTCGATGCGCGATGACTTATTTGGCTGTTGCAAGGATGGCAGCTTACTCGCAATAGAAGTGGGTTTGACGCCCATTCATTTCAGTAATGGTATTTTCATTCTTGCGACAATTAATAATGTGTCTGAACGAAAGCGCATTGAAGTCCAGCGTGCAGAACACATGCAAGAGCTTGAGCGGATTAATCAAGAACTCGACCGCTTTGCCTATATCGCCTCCCATGATTTGAAATCCCCACTACGGGGTATCGAGCAGTTAACTTCTTGGTTAGCAGAGGATTTATCCGATAACACCAATGAAAACGTGCAGAAATATCTCGGGCTGATCCAAAGTCGTATTCATCGCATGGTGTTATTGCTCGATGGGCTATTGATGTTTTCCCGCATTGGCCGTGTCGATACTGAAACCACCGAGGTCAACAGTCGGCAACTGGCTGAAGACATGTTTGCGCTCGTCGCGCCGCCACAGGGGTTTGAATTAGTTCTAAAAGGGGAGTTTCCAAATTTCCATACTGTACGCGCACTGTTGGAATTGGTGATACGAAATTTAATCAGCAATGCCATTAAACACCATGACTTAGGCACAGGTGTGATCACTGTCTTATGTGAGGCCGCGGCGGATAAACATTATCTATTCAGTGTGATAGACGATGGCCCAGGTATCTCAAGTGCCTATCAGAATAAAGTCTTCGAAATGTTTCAAACACTTAAACCTAGGGATGAAGTAGAGGGCAGTGGTTTAGGGTTATCACTTGTGAAGAAAACAGTTGAAAGTTTAGGTGGGAATATTCAACTCAAATCGCAGGGCAGAGGCTGTTGTTTTTACTTTACTTGGCCTAAGCAAATAGTGAAAAAGGAGCTTCTATGAGAGCAGCAGATCAATATCAACAGGTCACCATTTTATTAGTTGATGACGATGATGTGGATTACATGGCCGTGCAGCGGGCGATGAGACAGCTTAGGTTACTCAATCCCTTAGTACGAGCGCGGGATGGCATTGAGGCACTAGCGATTCTCACCAGCTTAGACACGATTAAAGGCCCGTATCTTATTTTGCTCGACCTTAATATGCCAAGAATGAATGGCTTTGAGTTTCTTGAGCGGATACGTTCAGATCCTTCACTTTCATCATCTGTCGTTTTTATGCTCACGACGTCGAGTACCGATGAAGATAGAATGAAAGCCTATAGCCATCATGTGGCTGGCTACATGGTTAAAACTGACATAAAGGACGGTTTTAACAATATTTTTAATATGCTTGAAGGTTACTGGCGAATAGTCGAGCTCCCATCCGCATAAGGTGAGTATATGGATTTACTACTGATCGATGATGATGAAGTCGATAGAACGGCAATTATCCGAGCACTTAGGCAGTCGAAGTTGACGTTTAATGTGATCGAAGCCAATTGTGCATTTGATGGTTTGAATCTTGCCTTAGAACGTCATTTCGACGGCATTCTATTGGATTATTTATTGCCCGATGCCAATGGGTTAGAAGTGTTAATTAAGCTCAATGCCATGACGCAAGATCAGACTGTGGTCGTGATGCTGAGTCGCTATGAAGATGAGAAACTGGCCCAGCGCTGCATTGAATTAGGTGCGCAGGATTTTCTGCTTAAGGATGAGGTTAACTCGCGGATCTTAACCCGTGCGATTCGCTACGCGAAACAAAGATCTTCAATGGCATTGGCGTTACGGAATAGCCATCAAAAACTAAAAGAGCTGGCCGAGCACGACTCGCTCACTAAGCTGGTTAATCGCTATGGTTTTGAACTGTGTCTTAATCGAGCGATCGCAAGGGCGAAACGCTGTCACGACTATTTAGCGGTCATCTTACTGGATCTCGATGATTTCAAAGCGATTAACGACACCTTAGGCCACCAAACGGGTGATGTGCTGTTACTCAAAGTGGCGGCTCGATTAAGTGAAGTGCTGCGAGATGGCGACATTATTGCCCGTTTAGGCGGTGACGAATTTGTCGTACTGGTGACAGATAACGATTATAAATATTTCCCCATGATAGTGGCCAATCGACTGCTCAAAGTCTTTGAGGATGAATTTTGCCTCGGTGATAACGATGTGCTTATCGGTGCCAGTATCGGTGTGGCTTTTTATAATGAAGCGGCTTCGAACAGTTCTGAGCTGATGAAATGCGCCGATATCGCCATGTATCGCGCTAAAAAGATGGGCCGAAACCAGATCCAGTTTTATTCGGAAGCCCTAGACAAAGAGGTGCGCTACCGTAATCATATCGAGTCAAGTTTACGTATAGCCTTAAAAAGAAATGAATTTAAGGTCCATTATCAAGCACAGGTTAATGCGAAAACCCATCAGCTGGTGGGGATGGAAGCCCTTATCCGATGGCAGCATCCTGTGGATGGTATTATCGCCCCAGATCAATTTTTGCCCATAGCCGAAGAAATTGGATTAATGGATGACATTGATGATTGGGTGCTTGAACAAGCCTGTACCCAGGCACAGGTTTGGTTAGCCCAATTACAGCCCCTAGGCCAAGAATTCACTATCGCAGTAAACCTTTCAGCCTCTCAAATTGGAAATGAGAACCTGTTTGATAAAATCGTGCATACACTGACGAAGACAGGCCTGCCTGCTGGAGCATTAGAGCTTGAAATTACAGAAAATTGCCTTATTGAAGATCCCCATGAACATGCCAAAGTGCTCGATAGAATCGCCGGATTAGGGGTGCGTTTTGCCCTCGATGACTTCGGGACGGGTTTTTCGTCATTAGAACACATCAAACTGTTTCCGATCAGCGTGCTGAAAATCGATAAAAGCTTTGTCGCTTCCTACGATAAGGATGAAAAAGACACCCGATTGCTCGCCGCTTTACTCAACTTTGCCTATGGGTTTAATGTTATTTCTGTGGCGGAGGGTGTTGAAACGTTTGAGCAAGCAGAGTTTTGCACTGCTCGCCATTGCACTGTTTTACAAGGGTATTTATTCTCTCGCCCCTTAGATGCCGCGGCGTTTGAGGCCAAGTATATTCTGCCACTACTAACCCAAACTCAGTTCCCAGTGTGAGAGGTCTCGAACTATTTCAATAGCATAGTGATTTCGTCTGGTGAGGAATATTTTCTTGCTTTACACTGAGCAATAGACAAATATCAGCCCCTTTTTCTGTCGCTGTGCTTTTAGTGCCGCAGAATGGTTTATTCACTCATGCTTAAGTTGGTCACTCAGCAATGAAAATAGGTATTTTATCCCAATTCCCCCAGTTGTATTCGACACAACGTTTAGTGGAGGCTTGTCAAAGCCGCGGACATGAAGCGGTTGTGATCAATACACTGAACTGCTACATGAATATTAATTCCATTAAGCCTAGCATTCATTACGAAGGCACTGAATTAGTTGGCTTTGATGCCATCATTCCGCGTATTCATGCCAGCGTGACTTTCTATGGTTGTGCCGTTGTACGTCAGTTCGAAATGATGGGCGTGTATGCGGCGAATGATTCAATCTCTATTGCGCGTTCTCGGGACAAATTGCGGGCGCTGCAATTGCTCTCCCGTAAAGGGATTGGCATGCCAGTGACAGGCTTTGCCAATAAGCCGAATGACATCCCCGATCTCATCAATATGGTGGGCGGTGCTCCGTTAGTCATTAAGTTACTCGAAGGTACTCAAGGGATTGGCGTGGTATTAGCCGAGACGAAAACGGCTGCTGAGAGCGTGATAGAAGCATTCCTAGGGCTGAAAGCGAATATCTTAGTACAGGAATACATTAAAGAATCCAATGGCAGTGATATTCGTTGTTTTGTTGTCGGTGACAAGGTCATCGCCTCTATGAAGCGCCAAGGTCCCGAGGGGGATTTTCGCTCTAATCTGCATTTGGGTGGCTGTGGTGAGGTGGTTAAAATCACTGCAGTGGAACGTAAGATGGCGATTGCGGCGGTGAAAGCGATGGGATTGGTGGTCGCTGGGGTGGATATTTTACGCTCTAATCGTGGTCCTTTGATCCTTGAGGTGAATTCGGCGCCAGGCATTGAAGGGATTGAACAAACCACAGGGATTTCAGTGACTGAGCCTATTGTTGAATATATCGAGAAAATGGTCGCTGCCCGTAAAACCAATAGACCTATTATTGCCTAATAGTTGATTACGCTAAAAAAACGCTACCGTTTAAGGTGGCGTTTTTTATGCTTAGAGCTTAGACGTAAGATCCTAAATGTTAGATCTTAGAGATCAAAGCTGTAGGAATAGCCGAGTACCAGTTTGGCATCATCATCGGTGAGATCGGTATCAGAAACCATGAACGACACTGTGCCCATGCTGGTATCTGCACTGAGTGTGACGTTATAGTCGGCATAGTTATCTTCGCCAAACCAAGATTGCACAACATCACCGCTTGAGTAGCCATAGTGCACTGATAAGCTAAGTTTTTCAGTGAGAGGCACAGAGACAGTCGCGGCAAGATAGCTGAGATCTTTATTATCTAACGGATCGGCGGCGACATCGTCACCGGCATTGATGACATGGGAGTAACCCAGTTCAAGCCACTTCCAAGTTACTGCAGCATGGAGTTCACCAAAATCAATGCTGCCAGGAGCGTCTGGGTAGGCGTAGTAGAGGTAGCCAAAGTCGTAACTGATGTCTTCGGTAATATTGCCACCATAACCCGCGTAGAGATCTAGCTCGTAGCTCGTATCATCACCAAAATCCACATTCGATGCCCAAGTGCCGGCATAAAATCCAGAATCATGGCTGTAGTCAATCCCACCTTGGATTGCGACCGCATCTTTAGTTTGGGTCGCACCGCGCCATAGGTAATTAGAGGTACCACCAATGTTGCCTGATACGGCTGCAAAGGCATTGCCAGCCAGTAACATTCCCGTCGATAAGGCCAAAACGCTGTACAGTGATTTCTTCATGCTCATCCCCTCGATTGACTTATTTATCGATTCACCAGTGGCACACTTAAGTAAGCAGTGGTCATTAGTGCATCTTGGTTTTTTTCTAAGAAGGGATTTGCTAATCACATGCCACTATTACAATTCTATGTAAAACAAGATATTAGAATATCAAGTGTTAATAAAATGTTTTTATTTGCCAGTTTATGGGGCAGAGGCGCACTCTTGTTGTGCAAAAAATATTCAGCGTTTCACTGGGATAGGGCAAAAAAAACGCCTCACAATGGAGGCGTTGTTTTGAATTTTCTCGCTTAGTTTACGCTGTCGCGTAGGGTCTTACCCGCTTTAAACTTAGGTACAGTCGCTTCAGCGATTTGAATTTCTTTACCCGTTTGTGGGTTACGGCCGGTGCGAGCTGCACGAGTCGCAGTTTCAAACGAACCGAAGCCTACGATGGAGATTTTGTCACCATTTTTCATTGATTCGGTAATGGCTGCTTCAAAAGACTTCAATGCGCGTGCGGCTTCTACTTTCGTTAGATCGGCATTTTCTGCAATTTTGGCGATAAGTTCAGTTTTGTTCATTTTTATTGTCTCTTCTTTCCGTAGATTTATTTGAAATAAGCGTGCCTAACATGCCATAAGGTTTAGCGCTTGGAAAGCCTTTTGCGTCTAAGGTGCCGGAGGATGTTCGGTAAAGCGCAGAATATTTGCTCAGTTCGTGACTTAAGTTTTATTCTGGTTTTATTCTTCTAACAGTTGATAGAGTAATTTTTTAACCAATTTGGGTTCAAAGGGCTTGTCGCATAAGGCATTCACACCCGCTTGGGACACATTGCTGAGGTGGGTATCGTTTGCTTCGGAAGACACCATCAAGATGGGAATATGCGATTGCTGGCTTTCATTGCGGATATATTGAGTCAGCGCAAGGCCATCTACGCTTGGCATATTGTAGTCAGTGATCACTAAGTCAAACATATTGTTTTTCATCAACTCTATGGCCTGTGCGCCATCTTCGGCCTCGGTAATCAGTTTCATCCCTAAGTTACCGATAGTGCGTTTAATAACGTTTCTTGCCATGCGGCTATCATCGACCACTAATACGCGCACATCCTGCACATCGAAATTACTGAGGTCGAGCTCATCGTGGCTGAGCAGATCGATAGTGGCATTTAAGGCTGTGGCTAAATGGTCGGCACTGAAGGGCTTAGGCAAGATAGCGACCACACCCGATTGACGGAATATCTCAAGTTGCTCACGGCGACACTCGCTCGATACCAGCATAAATTGAATATCTTTGCAGTCCGCGCTAGCCTTTAAGTAGCCTAAGAGATCGATGGCGGTGCCATCATCAAAATGCATCGCGCTGGCGATAAGATCGGGTTTGTGGCGAGCAATAATATCTTTAGCCGCTTCAATATTTTCTGCGGTTTGAATGCTGAGAATACCTTCCTGTTGTAAGCGTTGAATAATAATTCGACGCTGGATATCTGAAGGTTCTACCAAAAGAATGGAAAGTTCACTGGGCGATAAATGGCTCATAGTCTACTTCAAGTTAAGAGTCGCAAGTATTTTATTGGGTCGCTAAGCTACGCGATTAGTAACAGCTTAGCAACAAATGTCCATTACTGCGTTTGACGGGTCAAATAATGACTCGTGACCTTAGAAAATGCGATCCAATATTGCAGGAGTAAAATGACAATAATGCTTATCGTCAGCGGCAACATAGGAATATTGTGACCAGAAACAATCACTTTTACATCTTCAGGGGTTATACGATAGGCAATAATCGCTGTAATGCCTAGGGCGGAAAATCCTAAGGTTTGCATGCCGATATAAATCTTCAATACTAAGCTCGACCACGGCGTGCGCATCATTATGCCAACGAGCACGGGGAGGGCGCCTAGGGTGAATACATCAAAGGATTGCGTTGTCACAGCCCGTAAAAGTGCGGCAATGCTGAAGAGGCAATATAAAGAGATCAGTAGCATAAGACGTTTAGGCATAGATGTATGTGTAGACAGGTAGCGAAGAAGATGAGCAAGTGTAGGAAATGCCCTAATCCGAGTCCAGTATAACCTTAATATCGTGTAGAATATGCCTTTTTGCGAAAGGCTCTAATAGGTGAAGTTTATGACAGAAGTTGAGTTTTGGGGTTTAGTCACGCGAACGGAAGCGGCGCAATCACAGGAGTCTTTGACTCAAGCACTGAAGCAGAAACTCGCCGAACTGAGTAATGAAGAGTTAAAAGCCTTCGATAAAATCTTTGGTCAGCAGATGCGCCGGAGTTATTTGTGGTCGGTGTGGGGTGCGGCTTACATTATTACTGGCTGTGATTCTGAATATGCTTTTGCCGAATTCAGGTGTTTTTTGATTTCACTCGGCAAAGAAATCTACGATGGTGTAGTCAATCAGCCTGATACTTTAGCGCGTTTAGCCGCTTGGCCTGAGCGAGATGCCTATGCTTATCCCTTTGTGGATGAATACGATCTTATTGCTGGGCAATTATATGAAGATAGAACCGGTGATGAGCTGCCCTTTATGCCATCGGGCAAGGCGACGCCCGTAGGGAAGAAATTTAGCACTAAGCCCAAGGATTTAAAGCAACAATACCCTGAGCTCAGCGCCCGTTTTCCATTTTAATCTTGGTCATCGCTTATTAGCGTAAGCAGGCATTGGTTGTGACATCGAAGGTCATGCCGTATTTAGGGCAGATTTCATTCATAAACTCATGTTCTTGCACGGTTAATTGCTGAGTAAAATCTTGCTTAAGCTGCTCAGTCATTTGGGTTTCAGCCGCATGTTGCGTCTTAGCCAATTTGCTAAAATGAGCGTTAACTGCCTGTTGTTGGCTGATGGTCAATGGCGCCGCATGGCTTGAAAGACTTATGCAAGTTCCGATCGTTAGCAGGGCTAGTAAAGCGAATTTACGTGAGTAAGAATTTGATAAGTTTGCTGTTTTTAGATTCATAGGTAAGCTCCAAATTAAAAATTACGTTTAACACGTCAGTTCTAAATCGTGCATCCTTAGACGGTAAAGAAAACGAGTTGTGCTGTGAGGGGCTTAGCTTATTGTATAAATATTGAACCTATGCTGAACGGTTAGTTAGCGCTCATTTTTCATTTCTTTGCATTGAAAGCCTTGCTTGCGTGTATCGAACTGGCACATAGAACCACATTCCCAAGGTACATCGTCGTAGAATGCTGATTGTTCGCGTGCAAAATCGCGGCAGGTCTCATAGCTGTCAAAGTTATCGGTTTTTTTATACTTCCCCGAGTCATAGCCATGGTTATAGATAAAGGCTGACCATGTTTTAGGGCCGGTATTTTTATCACTCGGGGAGATAAACCAAATCGCACTAACTACGCAGGTAAACAGGATAAGAATGAACACAGGTACAACGGGGAATTTCATTTTTATTAAGTGAGCCATGTAAACAATAGCGGAAGGATAACGTTTTTTTTGTGGTTATGCGCGTAAAATGTTCACAAATTGATAACTATGCACTTACTTAGTGCAGTCTCGATACAAAAAGATACGTGTCAATTGTGGTTGTTCTATAAAATTTACTCATTTATACAAAAGCTTACATTGCGTTAGCTGTACTTATATCAGTTTTGCGTTAAGCTCTAGTTCAGGTTAGATTTTGTACTGTGGTTCCCAGAAAGTTATCTAGGCCTTGGAGGCAAATATGAAAATTAAGTCCCTTTTACTCGCAGGTGTATTAAGTTGCAGTGCGGCTTGGGCAGCCGACGAAGCGCCTGTGAATCCCGTCACTGAAGATGGCGTGGTTAAAATTGTTTGGCAAAGTCCTAAGGATTTTCGCGATATCAAATCATCTGGGGAAATCCAATCCCGCTATGAGAAGCGCTTATTTGAGACCTTAACAGAAAATATTAACAAAGAAGCCGCGAAGATTTTAAAACCAAATCAAAAGCTTGAAATGACCATTACCGATGTTGATCTGGCGGGTGATATGCGCCCAACCTTTGGTGCGACCGCTAATGATTTGCGGATTATTAAAGATATTTATCCACCGCGTATAACTTTTTCCTATCAAGTGTTAGAAAACGACAAAGTGATTATTGCGGGTGATGAAAAACTGTCGGATATGGGCTTTATGGATGGAATTAAATCTTTAACCGATAAACCTTTTATCTACGAAACCAAAATGTTGACTGATTGGTTAAAGAAGACGATTGCCCCACAACTTTAATCCTTCAATCGTTAAATTGGTCACCTAAGACTCAAGCACTGAGCGCTTGGGTTTCGATAGCAAGGTGATTTTCTAACAGGTAAAATCCGTTATTCGCGGATTTTGCCTGTTTTTTTGCCCGGGCACTTAAGGTCGACAGGCTATGTTCATTGGCGTTAAAGGTCAGTGCTGGTGGCAAGATACCCACGCACAGGCTGATCAATTGATGGTAGCAGGCTTCGCCTTGTCTATCGTCGGCGAGCATCTCTTGCGCTTGCCAATGCTCGGCGCTGTAAAACAAATGCTTATGGGTTTCAAAGTCCGCTAGAATTCGTTGGCAACGGCTGATCATATGTTCACAGGTGCTGATAATCACAAAGTCATCGCCGCCCACATGGCCGATAAAGCAATTGTCGCTTTTATACTTCAGTAACAGATTCGCCACTTCACAAATCACTTCATCGCCGCGACAAAAGCCATAAATATCGTTATAGGGCTTAAAGTTACACAAATCAAAATAGGCCAGATAAAAGTGTTTCTTTTGGATCTTAAGGCGTTTTAATTCCTCTTGAATGGGCACATTGCCCGGCAAGTCTGTCAGAGGATTCGCGTGGCGGGCCATCTTAATTCTGTGCTCTGTGATCCTTTGCAGTAAATCTTTGGTGTGGCCTATGCCGAGTAGTTTGCCACGGCGAAGGATAATGAACTGCTGAGCAACTGTATTGGCCGTCTCTGAGGTCAGCAATTGGCTCACTGTAGATAAGGGTTCGTTGGCTTCAATTTGGATAACCTGCGGGTCCATCACTTCACTTACGGCATGATTTTCATGCAAGGCACGACCATAGGGCGTACTGAAAAGCTCGAGTAAGGTTGCGCGGCTGATAATCCCCAGCGGTAACTGATTATCGACCACAACCACCGCCTGCAGTGCGGGTTGCGAGCTAAAGGTGTCACTTAAAAATTTGAGTTTGAGTGTGGGTGCAACTGTGATGGCATTTGTGCACAGGCTTTCGGCGGATTCGCTGTATCTAGGTTGAATTTGGGTATTGTTTGGCACTAAGGTCGCTTTCATTGCGCGGCAGGGGAGCACTTCTGGACGCCCTAGCAAATAGCCTTGGCAATAGACGATACCCAGTTGTTTGAGTACGGCTAATTCCTCTTGCGTTTCAATCCCTTCTGCTATCACTTTGCAGGTTAAGCTTTGGCATAACTCCACAATCGAGCGGACAAATTCCTGTTTGACGGGAGTCGAATCAATTTCATGGATAAAGTGGCGGTCAATTTTGACATAGTCAGGCGACAATTCTGACCAGAGCCTTAAACCGGAATAACCCGCGCCTAAGTCATCGATTGCCGTTAAAAAACCTTGGCTGCGATAATGATTCAAGCAAGATTTAAGTAAGTCGATATCATCGGCGGGATATTGCTCTGACAGCTCAATCACCACCTGCGATGGCGCTATGCCGAGTTGTTGCAACAGCTGTAAGGTCATGCCCTTGGGGTGCGCAGGGTCTAACAACGCCTTGGGCGAGATATTGATAAACAGCTTGCCTTGGAACTGACGCAGCTTAAATTGCTCGAGTGAAATGCGCCGACAAAGGGTTTCTAACTCGCTTAACTTGCCTTCATGCTCGGCGGTCTGAAATAGCGGCACTGGAGAGTATAACGGGCTGTGTTCAGGGCCGCGGCTCAAGGCTTCAAAACCGAGGATCTTATGTTCTAATATATTGAAAATTGGCTGAAATAAGGGACTGATTGCCGCTTTAGAAATTATTTTATCGAGCTCTTTAGCCAAATCTAAACTTGTCATTACGTCAGCCCCTTCGTCTATGTGAGCGGAGTCTATGACTTAGAAATGACAAAATGATGACAATTTTGAGGGAGCTTAACGTCAGTTATGCGGGGGTTTTGAGTGGATAGCAGATGAAAAGAGCTGAAGGCTACTGGCGAGTTTCAGCTCTTCATCTAGGTTAGCTTTGTGTCTTAAAAGCCTGCAGCGTTTGCAGTAAAGCACCGAGCTGGCGCACATAGGTTTCAAGTTCTTTAGGATCGAGTGCTTCATATTCTTCCATGCGAGTTAAGTCATCGACCAACTCTTGTACATAGGGCAGAAAACGATTACTCGAAGCGATAAAACCTTGTTCTGCCGTGAATATGCTGGTGAAGTTTCCATGGCCAGCTTTCTTTAGCTCATCTAACTTAGCGTCGGCGTCTATGGCTTGGCGATAGGCGATTTGAAGATTCTCTTTCAGTTGCTCTATAACCTTGGTATGTGGCATAACAGCGTCTCATTGCAAAATTTGCAGGAATTATAAGGGGCAAAGGATATGGCAACAAGCCAATGGCGATTAATTGCAGCAATCTGTTTTCTGGCGTTGACGGGTTGGAGCACCAAAGCGGTGAGTGCCGAAACCGATAAGCCGCCATTTTATCAAGTGCAATGGCAAGGAAAGAGCGCGTATCTACTGGGCTCGATTCATATTGGACGTGCCGATTTTTATCCATTACCCACCCAAATTGAAACCTCGCTGGGCAAAGCGAAGGGCTTAGTCGTGGAAGTCGATATGAATAAAGCCGATAGCAATGCCTTGCTGCGCCAATACGGCCGCGCCGATAAAACCAAAGGTTTAGATTGGCAGAGCCGAGATAAACAAACGGTTGAGAGCATGACGCCCTATTGCGCTGCCACGGCCAATGTTTGCCAGTCGATTCAATCCTTCGCGCCTTGGCTGCAAGCCACGCAACTTAACTTAATACGTTATAACAACTTAGGTTACAGCACGGATTATGGCGTTGATATGCAGTTGATTGCCCGCCATGCGGCTTTACCTGTGTATCAGTTAGAAACCGCCGAGTCGCAATTTCAGTTATTAGCGTCCTTTGATAGCCAAGCGCAGTGGTCTATGGTGCGTGAGGCGATTAGTACGTCGGATGCAGACCTTTTGTCGTTAATTGCGGCTTGGCGTTCGGGTAATGAAGCTGAGCTTGATAACATAATGCAGGAGCAAATGGGCGGCGAGGACGACACTGAAATGCTAGAGAAAATTCTCTGGCGGCGAAACCATGTGATGGCCGACGGCATTATAAAATTAATGGGCTCGACTGACGTGGCTTCACCATTATTTGTGGTGGTTGGTGCGGGTCATGTGGTGGGCGATAAGAGTGTGGTGCAATTGCTAGAACGAGCAGGCGCCAAAGTGAGCGCCTGCTGGAAACAGACTTGCCAGTAATTGTTTAGGTCGCTGCGCTTAGAGCGACGCGCATTTAACCTGCAGGACTCTGCCCTA
This sequence comes from Shewanella sp. SP1S1-7, assembly GCF_031932105.1. NCBI lineage: Bacteria > Pseudomonadati > Pseudomonadota > Gammaproteobacteria > Alteromonadales > Shewanellaceae > Shewanella > Shewanella sp. SP1S1-7. The sequence continues at coordinate 106,375 of NZ_JAUOEU010000014.1, read as the reverse complement.
AAAAGTGTACATATCGACCCAGCGAAATATAGGGCTCGCGTTGCGAATACTCGAGCTCCATTTGCAGCAGTTTTTGATAATCGAAATCCACTGGCTGACTTTTTTTCAAATAGTCGTGGATCACCCGCACGCCAGACTGACAGATGAGTGATATCTGCCACTCGCTAAACCAATCTTTAACCTCTTGAATATAAAGTGGGTGCGTGGGTGTTAGCCGCACTTTCTTTTTCACTTTTAAATCTGCGGCAACGTAATCGAAATTGCCCGACACTAAGGCATGAAAGCGCATGGCTTCTTTGTTGTAAAACATCAAAGAGAATAATCCCGCAGGTTTAAGCATAGTGAGTAGGCCCGCCATCGTGGGCTTAGCATCCGTTAACCATTCGACGACCGCATGGCACAATATGATATCGAAATAGCCATGTTGCTCGACCGACAGAGCTTGAATAGGCGCATGGATTAGCTGCATAGCTAATGGTTCAGGCGATGCATCTATCTGCTCTTGCGCTTGTGCCAACATCTCCGCCGAGATATCGCACAGCACCACTTCGTGGCCGAGGCGGGCTAATTTCTGGCTAAAGTAACCAAAACCACCGCCCGCATCTAATACCCTGAGTTTTCTATCCCCCAGTTTTACTAGCGCAGGTGCGAGGTCGCGCCACAGTACAGCGGCACGAATGTCGCCTTTAGGCGTACCATAAATATTTTTCGCAAATTTTTGCGCGAGCTTATCAAAATTCTTATCTTGCACGTGATAACTAGGTTAAAGAGAGTGGAACGATAGTGTGGCACAGACGTAAATTTTTCGCACTCAGGAGATGTTATCGCCGAGCCGAGATGGGTAAATTTGTATCATAATATTTTAATTCATTGATTTTATTTGTAGTAATTATTCCTACTAAACTTAGGGATACACAGAACTCTGTCCTCTGGGTTATAATCACGCCGTTTTCGACAAACCTGACTCTATAGCTATCCATTCGGTGAGTCAGCATCAGCCCTTATTAAGACGCAGCGCTGCCTGTTTTACACTCGTTATCAACTTGATTGAGCAGACGTTACTCGTCTGTGCGGGGTAATTTATGGCAATGCATTTATGTGCCAAGGGATAGTTAATTAAAAGGTACTCAGACTTGAATAATGCATATTGTGTTGAATTGAACGCGATGCCGTCGCTGTTTTCTCTTTATCGCAAGATCTTCTTTGGCCGTAAGCCGGGTTGGGATCAGCAACCGCTGCCCTATATAAAGGTGACTGCGCCGCATGTGACTGTGTCTGAAACTAAAGTAAGCCAATATGCGCAGGTGTGTGGTTTTCAATTTGACGGTAAAGTGCTGCCGCCAACCTATTTGTACGTGATGGCATTTCGTCTGCATGCGGTGATTTTTACCCACGATGGCATCACTTTCCCACTGCTTGGGATGATCCACCTAAAGAACCGCATTCAAGTATATCGCCCTGTGACGGTTGACGAGACTTTCTCCCTCGAGTGCGCCTTGACGACGAGCCGTGAGACGGATTCTGGCTTAGAATTTGAATTTGTGTCTAAGGCGTTTGTGGGTGAAGAACTCGTTTGGGAATCGCTTTCCACCTATTTATATCGTATCGATGTTGCTGGACGTCGGGTTCGTCCACCTAAAGCCATTGATATGGCGTGGGAAACGCCACAAAGCTGGAGTTTGAGTGAAGATTTAGGTCGTCGTTATGCTAAGGCATCTGGTGACTATAACTTGATCCACTTGCATCCTGTGCTCTCAAAGCGTTTTGGTTTTGATCGCGTGCTCGCCCATGGTATGTGGTCTAAGGCCCGTTGTTTGGCTGAGTTGATGCCAAGCATTGGCGATCGTCCATTTACTGTGGATGTCACCTTTAAACTGCCACTCTTGATGCCTGCCGATGTTGGATTTGGCTATGAGCAGAATGCTAATAATATGGTATTTGAGTTACGTGACAGCAAAGGTCGTCGCCCGCATTTAAGTGGCGATGTGCAGTTTTAAGTCGCATTCAATAATACATACAACAACGGCGCCTTCTGGCGCCGTTGTTGTTTATGGTTGTTGCGTTTGGGAGATAAAAATTAAGGTACGCTGTGACCCATAGATGCCTGCCAAATACTGAACCATTGCTGGCGATCGAGCTGGATCTCATTGGAGGCAACGGCGCGCTTTATCCGCTCGATATTGCCACTGCCGATAAGCGGCACGGGTCGGCTTGGTAGCATACGAACCCAGGCATAAATCACTTGGCTGATATCTTGGGCTCCCACTTGCTCGGCGATGAGCTTGAGGGTTTGATGCAAGCGAACTGCCTGTGGATTTGTGGTTTCAAAAATCTTTCCGCCCGCTAAGCACGACCAAGCCATAGGCCGAATACGACGTTGCTGACACAAATCGAGCGTACCGTCGTGTAGGGTGCTCATCGCTAGTGGTGAGAGTTCCACTTGATTAGTGACTAAAGGAGCATCCAAGCGCGATTGCAGCAAGGAAAACTGTGCATTGGTGAAGTTCGATACGCCAAAATGCTGCACTTTACCTGCTTGCTTGAGGATCTTAAATGCCTCGGCGACCGCATCAGCGTCCATCAGGGGATCGGGCCTGTGGATCAGCAGTAGATCTAAATAATCGGTATTGAGCTGCTTAAGGGAATGCTCGACGCTGGCAATAATATGCTCACAGGAGGTGTCGTAGTGATTAACGTAGCGCTCAGGGCGGCAGGCAAACGCGGGTTTAATGCCGCATTTACTGACAATTTGCATCTGTTGGCGCAGTGCAGGCTTTAAGGCTAATGCCTCGCCAAACAAGGTTTCGCATTGATATTGGCCATAAATATCAGCGTGATCCATAGTGGTCACGCTTAGTTCTAGGTATTGCTCAATCAGGCTAAGGCGCTGAATGGGCGTCATGTCCCAGCTTTCCATTCGCCAGAAACCAGCAACAAATTCAGAAAAAGTAAAATGGGACTCGCTCATGCTGTTCCTCTTTGGGACTGTGTGCGTTGGATTTATAGGGCGCAGGGCAAAATATTTGATGCAGATTAAGGAATCGCTCATTAACCCTTTCGATGGCTATATATCTTAAAGCCAATCACCTAATATCCGCCCTATTCAATGAGTGTTGTGCTTAGCAACCCCTCATACTAAACCAAAGCGTATCTGAAAGGGAGAAATCGACGCATGCTGACAGATATGGATATTTCGAGTCGCGCAAGCCTTAAAAACATCACCGAAATTGGCGCCGACTTAGGCCTGTTACCCGAAGAGATGATGCTATTTGGTCACACTAAAGCCAAGGTTGAGCTCAGTGTGTTGCAGCGTTTAGCGGGGCAGCGCAAAGGCAAATTGATTATCGTCACCGCAGTTACGCCCACGCCCCACGGCGAAGGTAAAACGGTGACGAGCATTGGCTTAACGCAATCGTTAAATGTCATAGGCCAAAAGGCCTGTGCTTGTATTCGCCAGCCCAGTATGGGACCTGTGTTTGGGATAAAAGGCGGTGCTGCGGGTGGCGGTTATGCGCAAGTGGTGCCCATGCAGGAGATGAACTTACATCTCACGGGTGACATTCATGCCGTCAGCAGTGCCCACAATTTAGGGGCCGCGGCGATTGCGGCGCGGCTATTCCACGAGGCGCGCTTAGGTAAAACAGAATTTGAAGCGCAATCTGGACAAGCGTTTTTGGCTATCGATCCCAACGAGATCCGCTGGCACCGAGTGGTCGATCATAATGATCGCTGCCTTAGGCAAATCCAGGTGGGCTTAGGCGACAATAACGGCCCAGAGTACGGATCTAGCTTTGATATTACCGCCGCCTCTGAGTTGATGGCGATTTTAGCTTTAAGTCATGATTTGGCGGATATGCGGGTGCGGATTGGTCGTTTAGTGTTGGCCTTAAATACCCAAGGGCAAGTGATTACCGCCGACGATTTAGGTGTGGCTGGCGCGATGACGGCCATCATGGCCGATGCGATAAAGCCGACGTTAATGCAGACCTTAAATGGCTCGCCTTGCCTGATCCATTCAGGGCCCTTTGCCAATATTGCCCACGGTAACTCGTCAATTATTGCCGATGATATCGCCCTCAGGCTGGCGGACTTTGTGGTGACTGAAGGCGGTTTCGGCTCGGATATGGGCTTTGAAAAGTTCTGTAATATCAAAGTACGTCAATCGGGGCAGGCGCCAGCCGCCGCTGTGTTGGTGACGACTGTAAAAGCGCTGAAGGCCAATAGTGGCTTGGCATCTGAGGCGGATAGCAATGTATCAAATATCCATGTGCCAAACATAAGCGCGACAAACAGCAATGCCCCTGATCAGTCTCGACTCGAAGCGGGCTTTGCAAATTTAAACTGGCATATCAACAATGTGGCGCGTTATGGCGTTCCTGTGGTGGTGGCTATTAATCGTTTCGCCACTGATTCTGATGCTGAGTTGCAATGGCTAACGGAAGCCGTCAATGCGAGTGCTGCCTTTGGTTGTGAAATTAGCGATGCCTTCAGCCAAGGGGAAGCGGGCGCTATCGCCTTAGCGCAAACTGTGGTTCGCGCCGCTGAAACTAAGAGTCAGTTCAAGCTGTTATATCCAGATGAAGCCTCATTGGAGGCTAAGTTATCCACCTTAGCCGAAGTAGGCTACGGCGCTAAAGGCGTGAGTCTGTCTATCGAGACGAAACAACAGGCGCAGCAACTGACCGCGCTTGGCTATGGACATTTGCCTTTGTGTATGGCTAAAACGCCGTTATCCATTAGCCACGATCCTAGCTTAAAGGGTGTTCCTAAGGATTTTGTGGTGCCAGTGCGAGAGTTAGTGTTACATGCGGGGGCGGGATTCATTACCGCCTTAGTGGGTAATGTGATGACTATGCCAGGACTTGGGCTGAAACCAGGATACTTGAAAATCGATATTGATGCCAAAGGCGAGATAGTCGGTTTGGGCTAACGTTTAGATTCAATACAAACGTTTAGAGTAAAGCGAACGCTTAGATACAAAACTAACTGTGCTGAGATAGAAAAGGGCGAGCTGACAGCTACGCCCTTTGACTCAGTTAACGTGCTAATACTGTTTTAGTGCTAACGCTTTAGCGCTGTTTTAAAACGGTTATTTCGTGGTTTGATAGATATGCACATCGCGCTGCGGGAACGGAATGCTGATCCCTTCGGCGTCAAAGCGCATTTTCACTTCACGGGTAATGTCCCAATACACTTCCCAGTAATCTTCCGGTTTTGCCCATGGGCGCACGATAAAGTCCACCGAAGATTCTCCTAGCAGATGCAGTTTAATCGTCGGCTCTGGCAATGGCTGTACTTTAGGATGGGCCTCGACGATGGATTTGAGAATCGCTTCAGCATGTTCTATGTTGTCGCTGTAACCAATACCAAATGTCATATCCACCCGGCGTTGGTGCTCGACCGTGATGTTGTTAATAGTGTCGCCCCAAATCTTATTATTAGGAATAATAAGACGTTGGTTATCCATGGTTTTTATCGTGGTCGAGACCAAACTCATGTGGCTCACTCGACCTGTGACGCCAGCGGCGTTGATCAAGTCTCCCACATCGTAGGGACGATAAATTAAGATCATCATCCCAGAGGCAAAGTTCGACAGGGTATCTTGCAAGGCAAAACCAATAATCACACCCGCGATACCAAAGCCTGCGAGCAACGGCCCAAGTTCAATCCCAAGTTGAGATAGGGCGATCAAGAGTCCGATAGTAAAGACGGCTTTGCCTGATAGCGAAGTAAAGAAGTCTTGTAATAACTTGCTCAAATTCAATTTAGAATTGCTAACAGTATTCTTCACTATCTGTTTGGCTAACTTGCCGGCGAGACCCGCGATAAATAAGATCAAGCAGAATACAAATAACTTAAACACGACCGTAGGGCCATGATTTAGCGCTTGTTCCTGCGCCGTGTTCAGCCATTGCTCGATTAAGCTTGAGGCTACATCAAAGCTCAACACATCCTGAGTAATATCGCCTGACACACTGAACAAGGTCTTTTTCAGTGCGGCAGTATCTTGGCCTAAAGCATCGAGTAAGTTGATATCGATATTTAAGCTTTGGCTATTTTGGGCTAAGCGTTCCTTTAGCATCATCACGTGGCTGGTTTGCGCCGACGTAACGTCTTTACCTGCACTAGTTGCGGTATCGACTGCGGCTTGCAGTTGCTGCTGAGTGTAAGTCACTAAACTTTCGAGCATATCTGCACGCGCAATTAAAATTTGCAGCAGTGACTTTTGCGCTTCACTAATATCTTGGCCAACTTGTTCGAGCCAATTGAGTGTCTCGAGTTGTTGTTTGTAATAGGTGTCTTTGTCTAATTCGCGCTTAGCGATATCGAGCAGAATCGCATCATCTTTACCTGAGCCTAATTGCTGCTCTAATTTATCAATGTTGTCATCGATATAGCTATCAATCTGTTGGATGTAGTTCAATTGCCCTTGGATCAATGGCTGCAGAAAAGCACTGTCGATCGGTGTTGCTTCGAGCAGATCTTTAATCTTATTACGTAACTGTAAGGTTTTGTTTTGAATGCGATATTCGACAATCGTCTTCAACTCACCTTTTGCATGTTTTAGTTTATGGATATCGGTATCGATAGCCTGTTGCAACATAGCCAGTTCAGCTTTGACCGCCACAGGTGTGGTTGATGTGTTATCGGTTACCGCGACAGGTTCGGCTTGCGCTGGGGATGAGAGACTCAATAATGGGATAAACAGGGCAAACACTAGAGCGAGGTAGCGATGCATAGGTGTGATCTTAAATAGAAATATGTTTGAGTATGATAGTGGCTGCCGGATTGACTGTAAAACGTCGTCGAGTGAAATTTGCTTCGGAGCTAAGGTTTTTTGCCGCAGGGGTTTACTTGGTTTGCTTTAGGGCTCTTGGTTTTATCCGCATTTTCGACAAGATTAGCCTTTTATCAGCATTTGCAGGCCGTACTCTGGCAGGGATCTGGTAAACTTGCGCATCGCTATTTAGGAATCGTGTTTTCATGTTGTGTTCCCATTGTAATCAGTACATCAAGGTCAGTGATATCACCCAGCAAAGAGGCAAAGGTTTTGACGCCCAAGTGCGTTGTCCTCACTGCACCGCTTGGTTAGGCCGTAGCCCAACATTGGCTAAGCTTAAGTTATTAGGCTTTTATTTGAGTGTGTTTACGGCGGGATACAGTTATTTTGATGCCTCAGTGCGGCACTTTGCGATCCCTGTGATGATTTTTTCGCTGATGTTGTTGTTCGTGAGTCACTTTATGGACCAAGTGATCACCATTGAAGCGCCGGAACCCGTCGATGATAGTGACCAAAGACAGAAGTACCGATAACAAAGCAATAAGACAATCTGCTGAGGCAGAAATGATTCGAGCGCCTTTAGCGGGCGCTCAAGGTATAGCGAAGAAGGAGTTTACCCAGGCGAATTACCGCCACAGAGTGTGACTCTAGGTTTACTGAACGACTTGTTCTTGGGCCGCTAAGGAATGCTCAACGTAATAAATTCCACCAAATATCACCACGCTGAAAATCACTATCCCTAAGATAAGCCCTAAGTTTTCACGAAAAAATGCTAGCATGAGAGTTGCCTTTTGGTGGTTGAAAACGGACGCCATATCGAGCTCAATTTCGCCGTTGTGCTCGCTGACATAAAAACTAAATACACTATAGTTACACTCACTTAAGCTAATCTTAAATGCACTCTTTTACCAGCACTCCCGTAAGGTTTTGCCGTTATAGATGCGGCAAATTGCCGCTAAGATTACCCACTTCAAATATCTTGTAACCTTTTGCAAAGTAATTACCTTATTGCAACTTGCTATGGCCCTGACATAGACTTATGCAACTTTTTAACTATGGGGACGACTGAGTGAGACTTAAACGTCACATTAGACGCACGATTTCGATATGGCTTTCGGCCATCTTGATATTGCTGTCTTTTGCCGCCTCAGCCCATAGTGTGACCCATCTTGACGATGGGGCTAAGACCCACTGTACCCTGTGCTTCCATCAGCACCAGCTCAACAAGATTTTATTGACCCAACCGCTGACGTTCAATTTAGGCGTGCAGCATTTCGATGTGGTCGAATTTATTTTACCCCCCTCCATTTCTAAACACGTCAGTGTTTATCGCAGTCGTGCACCTCCTGCTACGCTCTAAATCAACTCAAACATTTTAACTTATTGTATTTCTTGATGACTTTATATTAGTCGTCGAGTGCTAGTTGTATTTTGGAGATATCATGACTGTTTTAAATACCCGAATTTCTTTGGTGGCTTTGGCGTGTGCGTTTGTTTCGCCTAGCCTATTGGCTGAAGATTCGAGCCTCACTAACCCAGCGATCAGCGCCGTATTAAATGGTTACTATCAAACGGGTGAGCGTCCATTAGCCGAGAGCCCGGATGGCTTTGGTTTAGGTGAGACTGAGCTGGCCCTGAGCGCCAATATCGATGATATGTTTTACGGTAAAGTCACAGCTGTGGTTGAGATGCATGACGGTGACACTGAGCTGAATCTTGAAGAAGCCTTCATTCAAACCATGGCGATGCCAGCGGGCTTTTCTATCCGCGGTGGTCGTTTCCTATCGGACATTGGTTACCTCAATAACCAACATTTACACACAGATTCTTTCACCGACCGTCCAGTGGTTTACCGTGCATTCTTAGGCGGCCATTATTTTGATGATGGTATACGTTTCAACTACGTAGCGCCGACTGACTTGTATTGGACTATGGGCGTTGAAGCCTTTAAGGGCGACAGTTTACGTGCCGCTGATGAGCATGGTGAGCGTGAGTTTAAGAAGGTCGGCGTTTATACCTTGTACTCAAAAATCGGTGGCGACATCGGCGATAACAGTTCATGGCAAGCGGGTTTAAGTTACCTGCGTAACGAGAATGGCCAAGTGACCGCCCATGAAGAAGGCGAACATGAAGATGAGCATGCCCATGGTGATGAGCACGCAGGCCATAGCCACGCCGCATCTTACACAGGTAAAAATACCTATGGTGCTGATTTTGTTTATAAGTGGGCGCCTAACGGTAACTACAAATATCAAAATCTTACTGTGAGCGGCGAGTATTATCGGGTGAGCGATTTTACCCCTGTCGATCTACATCCTGAGGATGCGCCAAGCCAAGATTACCACCAAGGTTGGTATCTGAGCAGTGTGTACCAATTCACGCCGAGCTGGTCAGCGGGTGTGCGTTATGGTGAAGCGGATACGCAAGAGCTCCATGGCGATCATTTCCATGGGCAGAAGTTGAAAGAATCTGAGGTGAGTTTGGCTTGGCATTCTAGCCATTTCTCGACGGTTCGTTTCCAGTATACCAATCAAAAGGGTACTAACTTCGACGGAATTGAAGACGATAATATCTTCACTATTCAATACATTATGTCTCTGGGGGCTCACGGTGCGCATCAATTCTAATTTAGCTAAATTGGCCGCAGTGGCCTTATCTATCACTTATGCCGGTTTGGCTCACGCCGAACTGAACGTGTTTGCCTGTGAACCTGAATATGCAGCATTAGCGAAGGAGCTGGCTCCTACGGCGAGCATCTATTCGGCAACAACAGCATTGCAGGACCCGCATCAAGTGCAGGCGCGTCCGAGTTTGATCGCCAAAATGCGTCAGGCGGATCTTGTGGTCTGCGCTGGTGCCGATCTTGAAGTGGGTTGGTTGCCTATGCTGCAAATGAAGTCGGCAAACGCGAATGTGCGCTCGACCGATCAAGGCTTATTTTTCGCCGCCGATCAAATCGAGACCTTAGATAAGCTGGCCAGTGTCAATCGCAGCATGGGTGATGTGCATGCCCAAGGCAATCCACATATTCATTTCGACCCGACGCGTCTGTTAAAAGTCGCCACGGCACTGAGTGCTAAGCTGACTCAGTTAGATCCTGCTGGCGCGGCCGATTATCAAAAGTCACTGGCAGATTTTACCACTCGCTGGCAAGCCGCAGTCCCGCGTTGGGAAGAGCAAGCTAAGGGATTACAAGGTAAAAAAGTGATCGCTTACCACTCAAGCTTCAGATACTTATTCAACTGGATTGGTATCGAGCAAGTGGCGGATTTAGAGCCTAAACCGGGTTTAGCTCCGACTAGCGGCCACTTAGCGAGTCTGCTGACGCGCGCCGAACAAGGGGATATTCTGGCGGTGGTCGTGGCCTCTTATCAGGACGAGCGCGGTGCAAAATGGCTGGGTGAAAAAGCGAACTTGCCCGTGGTGATGTTGCCTATGTCTGTGGGTGGCAATGATAAGAGCCAAGATTTATTTAGCCTTTATGACAGCGTGATTTCCCTCTTAAATGGAGTGAAATAAACCTATGTTTGATCTTGAACTGATGTCGATTCTGTTGCCTGCATTGGCAGCGGGGATCTTAGTGTTGTCGACGCATATTGTACTTGGAAGACAAGTACTTAAGCGTGGCATCATCTTTATCGATTTAGCGATAGCGCAAGTTGCCGCCTTAGGCGCGATTGTCGCTCACATGGACCACAGATTAGAAGACATGCCGTTTGCTAATGTGTGGATGCCAGCGCTGTTTGCCCTCGCGGGCGCAGGGTTTATCGCTTGGTTATCTAAGCGAATGGCGGGTGAGTTGGAGGCAATGATCGGCTGCTTTTATGTGTTGTCTGCGGTAGCGGCTATGTTGCTGCTGGCGAACGACCCACACGGCGCCGAGCTGTTAAAGCAATTGATGTCAGGTCAGATCCTGTGGGTGAGTTGGTCACAACTGATTTTGCCGGCAGTAGTGTATTCACTGGTGTTATTGGCGATATTCCTGCGTCCCCAGATTTTGGATGGTGCAGGGTTCTATCTGCTATTTGCGCTGGTCATTACCTTGTCGGTTGAATTAGTGGGCGTTTATCTGGTGTTCAGTACCTTGATATTGCCCGCTTTAGCACTTAACAAGTACCGCGGTAAAGGTCGGTTATTTTACGCTTACCTCGTCGGTTTGTTGGGTTATGTTCTAGGATTAGTCCTGTCGGCGACGTTAGATCTACCCAGCGGTGCGGCGATAGTCGCGACTTTGGCCGTGAGCGCCTTAGTCATCCGTTTTGTGTTAGCTAAAGTTGCGCCTCAGGCAACGGGATCTGAAATCCTGCCAAAGCACCACGCTTAGATAAATATTGATATAAAAGCCCATAGATACACTGGATTTTCAGTATATCGATGGGCTTTTTTGCTTGCTTGTTAGCAAGTCAGCTTACAGATGTAAACAATATATTGAGTCCCAAAGCCATGGTGGATATACTGTCGCCACTTTTATAGTCGGAGTAAATCGTGCTTTTAATCGTCAGATCAATGCTGTTGGCGGTGTCATTGTTGCTTGCCTTTATTTTTGGTGGCTTAGTGTGTTTATTAAGACCTCGGCACCGCGACAATGTACATATGTTCGCCAAGATCTTCTCATCGGTAGCTCCGATCCTTGGGATCAAAGTGATTGTACGTCGACATAAAGATGTGCAGGATGGCCCCTATATTTTCCTCGCAAATCATCAGAATAACTTCGATCTTTTCACTCACACGACTGCGGTACCTAAAGGGACTGTGAGTTTGGGTAAGAAGAGTTTGGCGTGGATGCCATTATTTGGTCAAATCTATTGGTTGTCAGGGAATATTCTGATCGACCGCAAAAACCGTCATAGTGCCTTTGATACTATGGCGAAAACCGTGGAAAAAATTAAACAGAAGAATTTGTCTGTGTGGATTTTCCCTGAAGGTACACGTTCACGTGGTCGCGGTTTGTTACCTTTTAAAGCGGGCGCTTTCCATACGGCGATTGCGGCGGGAGTGCCTGTTGTGCCGGTATTGGCCTCGTGCCAAAGCCACATTAAGCTCAATCGCTGGAATAACGGTGTAGTCATTATCGATATGATGGCACCTGTGCCGACAGCAGGCTTAGATAAAGCCGATGTGAAAAACTTCTCTGCGCAAATTCATGCCAGCATGTCGGCGAGATTTGCTGAGATAAATCAAGAGGCGGCAGCACTTATGGGTAAAACTCTCGCGAGTGATGACGTATAATGCCAATTTGAGCCAGATTTACCTTAACGGAGACAAATCCATGTCTATTGAAAGTCAGTTAAAAGCCCAACTTGCAGAGAATCGTGACATAGTGCAAGCCCTGCTTGACGATGGCTCAGAGCCTGATGCGGAATATGTTATTGAGCATCACTTTTCATCGACCAATTTCGATCGTCTCGAAAAAGCCGCAGTAGATGCCTTTAAATTAGGTTTTGAGGTAAACGACGCTGAAGAAATGGAATTGGAAGATGGTTCAATTATTTTCTGTTTCGATGCTGTCGCGCACCACAAGCTAGATGTTGAATTACTGGATAAAGCCGCAGAACAACTGCTGCAATTAGCGGTAAAACAGAAAGTGGAATATGACGGTTGGGGCACCTATTTTGTCGGTGATGAAATGGATGACGAAGAAGATGAAGACGACGAAGAAGATGATGGTTTCCCTCATTAATTCGCGCGTGAATATCTAATCTATATCCGCTTTAAATAAAAATGCCCATCATAGATGGGCATTTTTATTAGGTAGATATTTTAAGTTTGGCTGATTTTTTTCGCAGATGTACTGGTATGCAGAACGCTGCAATTACGGCCTTTTTGCTTGGCTTCGTACAGCGCTTTATCGGAGCAAGAAATCCAGCTTGAGCTGCTGGTGATGTGGGAACCAATTTCGCATACACCTAAACTCACAGTCACAGAGATCTTCAAGCTTTCATACACTATGACGGATGCGGCGATTTTTTCCCTGAGCCGCTCGGTAAAATTCATCGCATCTGCGCCGCTGGTTTTGGGCAATACAACCGCAAATTCTTCACCGCCATAACGTCCGGCACAATCGGTCTCACGCAGGGATTGGCTGAGTAAGTGGGCGATATGCTGGATCACTTTATCACCCGCCAGATGACCATAGCTGTCGTTGATATGTTTAAAGTTATCGATATCTATCATCACTAAACTTGCCATGCCTGAGTAGCGGGCATACATGTCGTACTCATGGTCTAAACATTCTTGCCAATGACGACGGTTATGCAACTGAGTCAAACCATCGGTTTGGCTTAGGCGCTCGAGTTGCTCGTTCGCGGCTTTAAGTTGTAACTTGTTGATGGCAATATCAGTCACATCATAAATAATCACGCTGATATGGGTCACTTGCCCTGTAAGCGATGCCAGTGGCAACAAGGTCACGTTTTGGTACATGTAGTCTGCACGGCCTGTGATCGGGCGGTAGTTTTTAAATTGGAAAACGTATGGCCTTTGTTCCCAGCTGATAAAGGCACGGTTTTTAAGCATGAAAACCGATTCCATTTTCTGCTTTAACCAAGTGGCGGGCAGATCGGGGAAGCGGGTAAACAGGTTTTGACCTTTGATCGAATTAGGGGAAACACCGCTGTGATTCTCCATAAAACCGTTCCACAGCTGGATATTGTAATGGCGATCTAATACCACTAATCCCACCTCTATGGTTTGCACCATATCGATGAGCCAGTGTAGTTCGTTCATTGCGCTTTGGTCGTTTGACATAGGATAAAATCCAACTGGTTAATCGAGTAAATAGCCGAGTTTAAAACTAAGCGTGGGGATAGAATCCTCGGTGAAGAGCAGTAACAAATCGCATTGAATATTATGATCTTCAATCCGATAGTTGATCTCCATAGCCAAAGTTCGCTGCCATTTCTCTGAATTATCATGGATCAGATCGTTAACCGTGCAGTGCCGTCCTAGCACGACAGGGTGAGCCTGACTAAATTTCATGTCGAGCTGTTCAGAAATGCCGTTAAGGAAGGCGCCGATTAACACGTTTCCGGTATCGATCAGGACTTCTATCTCAGTATTTTTATCTTCAGGATTGGCTAATCCCATCAGCTTGGCCATGTCCTTAAAGCTGGAGTCATGGAACAAGAGCAGGGCTTCACCCGCAATCCCCGCCCCAATAAAACCTTGGCAAAGTGCCGATACGGTCGAGCTTTCTTCCGTGGCTTTGAGTGCCATGGTTAACTCACTCACCTCAAGCACGTTCACATTTGGGATGGGCAGTAACACGAATACATCGAGTAACTTAGCTAACAGATCGGCGGCGCGGCCCATAGCGACGTTGGCTATTTCTTGGCAAGCGTCACGCATGTCGACTTTGATCATCGGGACTTCGTCGGCGATATCTTTCTGCGTCAGGGTTAAGATGCCGTAATCTTGCAAAATGTTACTGATGGCATCGGCACTGACGGGTTTTTGAATAAAATCTAATGCGCCTAAGGCTTTGACTCGCTCGTGAGCTTTGATTTGAATGTCGCCAGAGACCACAATGATCAGCGCGGGGAGATCCTGCTGCTGCACGGTTTGCAGTACTTCATAACCGTCCATCACTGGCATGTTGAGATCGAGAAACACCACTTCGCCCTTTCCAGCGCGGATAGCATCAAGGCCTTCGGCACCATTGGTCGCATAAGTAATTTCCACATCCCACTCTTTTGGGAGCGTGCGGGCCATTTGCTTACGTGCCATGGCGGAATCGTCACAGATGAGTACAGATATTGACATGCTGACTAGTGATCCTTATTTGCCCATTAATTGAAGATAACACTTATTTTTCAGGTCCGACTGACGAATTGCATTCTTCGGGCAAGTCTGATTTATATCTTCTAGATGTAACTTATAGATATTATTGATTAATTTATTTTTTTCGCTGACATTAAAATTTGGCTCATTATTGAATCACATGATGCAAAATTTTAAATCGAGCTGGCTAATTTTTAGCAAATAACAAGGATGTAACGAATAAAAAGGACGACTGAGTCCATCTGTTTGCGGCGTTATCCTTAGCGGCAAGTACAGTGTTATATAAGCGTCGATGTTGGCGGCGAGGTAACTTCATTGCCGAGTTCGATAAGTCTATCTCATCGAAAGATACATTAGGATTACCGCACGTATTGGCGACAGCCTAACATAAGTTGCCTTCAGTCCATGTTTGAATTGGCAATATTTTGACTCAAGTCAAAAAACAGGCTTATGTTATATCTTTTAGTGAATTATTCCAAACGTGTTAACATTTATTCTGGACTGACCAGTAACGGAATATTTCATGAGTGGCCAAAGTGTACAAGTCAAAATCGATGATGGCATCGCCTATGTGTTGCTTAATCGTCCTGAAAAAATGAATGCGATTAACTATTTGATGTTTAGTGATCTCGACCGTGCGATTAAAAAGATCAAATCTAATCGTGGGGTACGAGCCGTGATCCTCTCGGGGGCGGGTGGCCATTTTAGCTCAGGGCTCGATGTCAAAAGCGTGATGTCGGCACCCATGCAGGCGGTTAAGTTACTGTTTAAGGGCTTACCTGGGAATGCTAACTTGGCACAGCGGGTGTCATTAGGTTGGCAAAGCTTGCCTGTACCTGTGATTGCCGTGCTTGAGGGCTGTTGCTACGGCGGCGGTATGCAAATCGCCTTGGGCGCAGATGTGCGCATCGCTAGCCATGACTGTAAGTTATCGATCATGGAGGCGAAATGGGGACTCGTGCCTGATATGGCGGGGTTGGTCGCGTTAAGGCAAATCATGCCTAAGGATCAAGCTATGCTGCTGAGCCTGACGGCAAAAGTGCTTGAGAGTCATGAAGCGCTGGCCTTAGGACTCGTGACCCAAGTGAGCGAGACGCCGATGGAAGCGGCGCAACAATTAGCGCAGCAACTGATGCAAACCTCGCCGGATGCGGCTGCGGCCATCAAACTCAGTATTAACCGTAGTTGGACGGCTTCGGTGCGGAGTCTACTTTGCCGTGAGTCGATTAGTCAGATTCGCTTGTTGTTAGGCAAAAATTGCAAGATAGCGGCGACGCGCCAGCTCAAAGATCCACAAAAACCTTATCAAGATCGCCAGTCGGGTTGGTAGTGCTATTTGGCTCGAATTAGTTGGAATCGTGGCGTTTACTGCGCGCCGCTCATGCGGGCGGCAAAGCCTTTAATCGCATTTAAGCAATTCTGCCATGCGCTCTCGTTATCTAAATTGAGCGCTAAGCTGGTTTGGCGGTAGTTAGGACTTTTTAAGGTCACGGCTAAAATCTTACGATTCGCGGCCGTTTCTAATGAGGCGGGATGACCGTCCGGCGATTGGATATCTAAAATCGGCAGCGTGAGTTTCGCTAATTGCTCCGCGAGTGCTTGGTTGAGCTTTTCATCCTCGCGATAGGGATTGATGACGATCAGCACATCGGGATCGGCAATCTTCTTTTGGCTCAATAGGCTTATCAATAATCCTGCGCTTTGGTCGGCGGTGATCAAAATGCGTTTGCCCGCATAATCTGCGCCGACCGCATCTAATTGCGACATGCTTTGGACCAGAAAGTCTTCCTGCTCTTGCAGATGTTTGCTGTTATCTTCGGGCTTGATTTTAGGGCTAGGTTTATTTGACGGTGAGCTTAACTGCGCGGCGCCGGGTGAGGTGACTTCGGTGGCGGCGGTGGCAAAATTGGCCGCAGGCAGCTCAGTTGGCGGAGTTAAACTTAAGCTGGCCCAACCGGCAGGATTAATATTACGGCGCACAAACGCCATCAATCCCGGCGCATCTGCCGTGCCGTTGGTGGCGGGCAGAATGATTGCCGCACCGAGTTTCTTTTTCCCTTCCCATGGCCGTACTAACAAATCGTAGGGCTGATTGTCTATGGTGATTTGTTTGACTTCATTCTCAGGTAAATAGCGGTTATTTAATTTTTTAGCACTGACTTCGGCTGGCGTTGGCGTAGCTGTTGCTGGGTCTGCCGCGCGGGTAGAGATGGCTATGAAACCAAGTAGGAGGCAAAAGAGAAGCGAAATAATGCGTGCCATAGAATTGATAACCACCTGTGTAGTCTCATAAATTCATCAGTGCTTGAGTATAACCTGAACAATTACCAAAAAGTGAACTTTCCTCGCCAAAGAGTGGCGCCTCATCATTTGGGATAATCACGTTAATTGGGAAGACGCTGCTGAACATCGAAAGCCGCTTATTATAGCAAACCACTTTGAATCGAAAGCCACAGGGCATAAAAAAGCCCAGCGCTTTGGCTGGGCTAATTGATGGAAACCTGTGGTTTAGCTCGGGCCTATACGTGGCTGACGATCACCATACGGATCGCATCGAGTTGTAACTGGCTGGCATCCAGATAAGTGTTTAACTCTTGCATCTGATTGCGCAGGTACTCCAATTCTTCCTCACGGATATTGGGGTTTACCGCCTTAAGTGACTCTAAACGACTCAGCTCTGCGCTCAGTTGCTGAGTCATTTTATCTCTGGCTTGGGCGACCATTTCATCGACAACCACTTGAGCATATTCCTCACCCTTAGCAAATAACGGATGCAGAATTGGCTGAGATGCGGTGACTAACTTGCCGCCAATGTGGCGATTCACCGCGCTCAATTGCTTATCGAAACTGGCGTAATCCACTTTAGCCGACAGATCGTTACCATTTTTATCCAGCAACACGCGAATGGGTGTTGGTGGTAAATAACGATACAACTGGCTCGACTTAGGTGCAGAAGCATCGGCCATGTAGATGAGTTCTAAGAATAAGGTGCCTGCTGGCAGGGCTTTATTCTTCAGAATGGCAACGCTGGTGGTGCCAGTTTCTGAACCTGTGATCAGATCTAGCCCCGTTTGCACCAGCGGATGCTCTTGGGTGATCAGCGCAATATCATCGCGTGATAACGCTGTGTCACGGTCGAAGGTCACAGTCACGCCATCTTCTGGCAAGCCAGGGTAGGTTGGGAACATCATGTGTTCGCTTGGACGCAGAATGATCGAGTTTTCACCCTTATCTTCTTGATCGACACCGATAATATCCCACAGACGGATCACTGAACCGATCAAATGGGTATCACCATCATTCTGTGCGAGGCGCTGGACGATAGCCATTGCCTTCTCGCCCCCGTGTGAGTTGATTTCCAGCAGCTTGTCGCGGCCTTGCTCCATGGCGAGCTTGAGTTCTTTATAACGGCTCTGGGTGTGATTGAGCAGGTTTGTCAGCTCGTCGCTGTCATCAACCACAAGCACGTTTAACAGATCTTCGGCAAACTCACTGTAAAGCACGTGGCCACTCGGACAAGTCAGTTCGAAGGCATTCAGCCCTTGGTGATACCACTGCATCAAACGTTCTTGGGCGGTGTCTTCAAGGTACGGTAAGTGAATTTGGATATCATTTTTCTGGCCGATACGGTCTAAACGACCGATGCGCTGTTCCAATAGATCTGGGTTTAGCGGCAGATCGAACAGGACTAAGTGACTGGCAAACTGGAAGTTACGGCCTTCAGAACCAATTTCAGAACAGATCAGTGCCTGTGCGCCGCCTTCCTCTTGGGCAAAGTAAGCGCCGGCTTTATCGCGCTCGATAATCGACATGCCTTCGTGGAATACCGTCGCTTGAATCCCTTCGCGGGTGCGCAGGGCTTCTTCTAAGCTCAGGGCGGTTTCCGCTTGGCTGGCGATGATCAGCACTTTTTTGCTGCGGTGTGATTTTAAGAACTCAATTAACCAATCTACACGGGGATCGAACTTCCACCAACTGGCGCTGTTATCTTCAAATTCTTGATACAGTTTTTCAGGGCTAAGGGCTTGCGCCGCTTTCGCCTCTAATGACTTGTGTCCGCCCATCATGCCGCTGACGCGTGCGGCAGTTTGATATTGATCTGGCATGGCGTGTGGATAAGCGTTAAAGAAACGCTTAGGGAAGCCTTTTACCGAGGCGCGACTGTTGCGGTACAAGACGCGGCCAGTACCGTGACGGTCGAGTAATTCTTGCAGTAATTCGCTGCGAGCAGCTTGCTGTACTTCGGCATCAATACCGTCTGCTTGGATTAAACGAATACTTGGGCTGATGTCTTTCTCGCCCAGTAATTCGGTCAAGCTGTTGATGGCGGCGTCGGGTAATTTAGCGTTGCCAGCCAGTGCTTCGGCGGCAATGGCGACGTCTTTATAGCTGTCTTCTTCGGCTAGGAAGGCATCGTAATCGTAGAAACGATCCGGATCGAGCAGACGCAAACGGGCGAAGTGACTTTCATGGCCAAGTTGATCCGGCGTTGCGGTTAATAGTAAAACGCCTGGGATCACTTCGCTTAATGCTTCAACCACTTGATAGGCGCGGCTTGGCGCTTCTTCGGTCCATTCTAAGTGGTGCGCTTCGTCAACCACTAACAGATCCCAATCGGCATCTAGGGCTTGATCGAGACGTTTTTTCTTACGCAGTAATTCGAGTGAGCAAATCACTAACTGCTCTGTATAGAAAGGATTGTCGTGATCGGCATAGGCTTCTACACAACGGTCTTCATCGAATACCGAAAAGCGCAGATTAAAGCGGCGCAGCATTTCCACTAACCACTGATGGCGCAGAGTATCGGGCACGATAATCAGAATGCGTTCGGCGCGGCCAGTAAGCAGTTGTTGGTGAATAATCAGACCCGCTTCAATGGTTTTACCTAAACCCACTTCATCGGCTAGCAGTACACGCGGTGCATAGCGACGACCCACTTCATGGGCAATCCACATTTGATGCGGAATAAGTCCAACGCGTGGACCTTGCAGACCAAGTAAATCCGATGAGGCCAGTTTGTGGCGCAACATTTGGCACTGATAACGCACACCAAAACGGTCGAGGCGATCGATTTGGCCGGCGAATAAACGGTCTTGGGGTTTATTGAAACGAATATTGTGGTTCAGCAGGGTTTCACGCAGTGTAGCTTGCTCGCCTGTCTCACTGTGAATGCCGTGATAGATCACTATCCCGTCTTTCTCGGTCAATTCACTGACCGCAAGGCTCCAGCCTTCATGGCTTTCAACCGAATCGCCGGGATTGTATATAACGCGTGTCAGAGGGGCTTCTGCTCGGGAGAACATGCGGTTCTCACCCGTGGCAGGGAATAATACAGTGACCATACGGCCTTCTACTTGAACCACAGTTCCTAAACCAAGCTCTGACTCGGTATCACTTATCCAACGTTGACCTAAGGCGAACGGCATCTTAAATTCTCATTTCTAGGCGGACTCTAACAAAGGGCGCGTATGTTATACCAATACTCGTGATATTTAAATCGCCCTCTCACCCGTTAGAGCCTAATTCCCAGAGTGCTAGATTACAAATTGTACAAGCGACAAAATTGTCGTGCCAACACATGAAATTGTCACGCTAATGTCACATCCGCGGTTATACACTGCCTCGAGTCTGTATGGTAAACAATGGTTGCTGTATTGTTATCTCGTGAGTTTGGTGCCAATATCAATTTAAGGTTTAAGTGTGAGTAAGTGCTATCAACTTGAACCTTATGATCATTCTTTGCCATATGCTTTGCCAGTAATAGGAGTTGGTTAACTTTTATTGAGACTCAAAAGTGTGTTTAAACTTTTATGAAGCACTCTGGAGGCGCCATGGAACAAGACGACAGAAAGTTGTTTGTACTGGATACCAATGTGTTACTACATGAACCTTTGGCGATCTATTCGTTTAAAGAGCACGATGTGGTCATTCCGATGACAGTGCTAGAAGAGTTGGACCAGATTAAAGATCGAAAGAGTGACGTGAGTCGCGATGCTAGAGTTGCCATTAGGGCATTGGAAGATACCCTAGGCGGTGAAACTACCCCAGAACAGATTATCAATGGTGTCCCTTTGCCCAGCCGAGAGGGTCATGCCGATGCGGTCGGTTCGCTCTCAATCTTCCCCGACCACCTTGTTGATTTTACCTTAGGCGCACTGCCGGGAGATGGAAACGACAATCGCATTATCAACACCGCCCTACATCTGCAAAACCTGCATCATCCCCGTACTGTTGTCTTAGTCACCAAAGATATCAATATGCGTCTCAAGGCCAAAGGCGCAGGCATTCAATTGGTTGAAGATTATCGAACTGACCAGTTGATCGATGACATTCGCTTTCTCAGCAAAGGTTTTTACCAGTTCGAAGGTAATTTTTGGGAGCACTTGAACAAGGTCTCCACCGAGCGCCACGGTAGACACACAGTGCATGAAGTGCCGCTCAAAGATCTTGAAAATGATAAGTTTTACATCAACCAATACCTTATCGACACTGAGTCTGATTTTTGCGGTCGCGTTACCGAGCGCACAGACACCCATCTGCACATTTTAGATCTTGGCCGTGAGCGAGTGAAAAACCTCGAAGCGTGGGGCGTTAAACCTAAAAACGTCTATCAAGGCATGGCGCTGCAAGCATTGCTCGATCCCGATATCGATCTGGTGATCTTAACTGGCCCCGCGGGGTGCGGTAAAACCTTGCTCGCCATGGCCGCGGCGTTGGAACTGGTGGTCGAACGTAATCGCTACGACAAAGTGATCGTCACCCGTAACACCCCAGAAATCGCCGAATCTATCGGCTTCTTGCCCGGCACCGAAGAGGAGAAGATGATGCCGTGGCTGGCCGCCATTACTGACACGCTCGAAGTGCTGCACAAGAATGATGTTAATCCCACGGGCAGCATGAACTACATCATGGAGAAGGCTAACATTCAGTTTAAGTCGATCAACTTTATGCGCGGGCGTTCAATCCAAAACTCCATCGTGCTACTGGATGAATGTCAAAACCTCACCGCCTCGCAGATCAAAACCATGATCACCCGAATGGGCGAGGGCACAAAACTGATCTGTTGCGGTAACTTAGCGCAAATCGACTCTAACTACTTAACCGCAGTAACCTCAGGTTTAACCTACATTGTTGAACGTTTTAAAGACTTTGAAGGCAGCGCCAACGTGTATCTCAATGGCGTGGTGCGTTCACGCTTAGCGGAATACGCCGAAGAGCATCTCTAAAGAGTGTCGGTTTAATTTAGAGTAATGACCAAGGCCTCAGATATTGAGGCCTTAGTTTTAGGGAGTAGTAGATTTTTAATCGACTTATCAGTGGTATGAGTAGCCTTTTTCCAGCAATTATTTTATGTGATTGGCAGTTCCTTCCTGCTACTATATGGAGCTCATAGCTTTTGCCGCCGTTGGCTGAAATCAAGCGCTGCAATCAAGGGTAGTGGATGAAATCGAGTGAGCCGGATCTGCAACTAAAATCGCCGATCCAGAAGAACTACAACCGTGCCGTTTTTTATACGTACATTGGCGTTATCGTCATGTCTTTGTTGACCGCATGGATGTTTTTCGACCGCCAAAAAGCGCAGCAGATGGAACAGCGTGAAGAACAGGTTCAGCGCCATGTTTTGCAAATCGATTTGCTACTCGAGTCGAGCATTAGAGCGGTAAAAAGCTTACGCAACGTCGCCGTGGATCATTTGCGATTAGGCGAACTCGTGCGTAAAGAACGCTTACCCCAATACGGTAAATTCAACGAAAGCGGCCAGTATTTTACCTTAGAACCAAGCTATGCCCAGAGCGGTGAGCCTTTTACCAACATGGGTAGGATCACAGGCGCAGGTTCCCTCGATGGCCGCAGCGACAAGTTCTATCAAGAGCTTGAGATGTTGTTTGAGCTGTCGCTGTCATTCCCCGTCGCCAAAGAAGCCGCGCCGAAAGCCTCGGCAATTTATTACCTGTCAAAACGTAGGATCATGTCCTACTTCCCTTGGTCGAATGACGATCAACGTTTTAGGGACGAATTACTCAACAAGAAACAGTTTCAATACGCCACCCCGGCAATGAACCCGCAGCGCAGTGTGTTTTGGAGTGAAGCCTATGTCGACTCCACGGGCAAAGGCTTGTTAACCACCTTAGGTGTACCCGTTTATTTGGACGATGAGTTTATTGGCTCAATTAACTTAGACATGA
This sequence comes from Shewanella sp. SP1S1-7, assembly GCF_031932105.1. NCBI lineage: Bacteria > Pseudomonadati > Pseudomonadota > Gammaproteobacteria > Alteromonadales > Shewanellaceae > Shewanella > Shewanella sp. SP1S1-7. The sequence continues at coordinate 83,629 of NZ_JAUOEU010000014.1, read as the reverse complement.
CGCTTGCCTCGTTAGCACGGCAAATTCGGGTCTACTTTAAGATGCCGGGCACAGTGATTTTACTCGACCAACAGAACAATATTTTATCCCACAGCGATTTTGATAGCTCAGATATCAATCGGGTCTATCACATCAGCCAACGTATTCCCTCTGAGCTGCATTCTTTACCTGAGTCGGAATTGTTTGATGCCCACGATGGCATCATACGCAACGGCTATTACATCCATTCGGTTGCCCTGCATAACGCGCCTTGGCGTTTACTGTATTTACAGGATGAAGACGACTTATTCCAAGACTCGTGGGAAAAACTGCAGCTGACCTTTATTTTAGTGGTTATCGCCCTGTCTGTGTTGGTGACCATAGTGCATTGGCAGACGCGTCGATCTTTTGTGAGCCCTGCCTCGCGACTACTGTCGCACCTTGAGGGTTGCTCGCAAGAACCGCGTAAGCCACCGGAGAAAATCACCCGCGGCTGGGAACCTTGGTTCTTGCTGGTGAGTCGGATTTTTGAGGAAAACAAACAATATACCCACCATTTAGCGGAGCAGAATAAGCGGCTCGATAAGCTAGTTGCGCGGCGTACTGAACGCTTAAAAGACACCACAGAGCGGCGTGAACGCGAATATGCGCTGCTACGATCCCTGCTTGATTCGATCCCCGAAGCCATTGTCTTTAAAGATAAAGAAGGCAACTATTTAGGCTGTAACAAGGCGGCTGAGCGCATGCTGGGTTACACCGAGAGCGAGATGATAGGTTTGTCATCTGAGGATCTGACCTCGCCAGAAATGGGCATTCGTATCCGCGCAGAAGACGAACAAGTCCTAAAAGATCGCACGCCGCTGCGCTACCAAGAAAAGGTCGAGCTTGCGGGTAAACCTGTGCTGCTCGATACCCTTAAACTGCCTTTCTATAATCGCCGCGGCGAATTGCAGGGTCTGATTGCCGTGTGGCGTGATGTGACGCGCGAATACGAATCCGCTGAACAATTGCGCCTGTCCGAAGAGCGTTATCACTTAGCCATGGATGCGGTGGAAGATGGCCTGTGGGACTGGTATTTAGACTCTGAACAGATCATTTGTAACCCTGCGTATTATTCTATGCTGGGTTATAAAACCAATGAGTTCCCAGCTCTTGTGTCGACGATTGATGAATTATCCCATCCCGATGATCGGATTCGCGTCGAGGAATACCGTGCTCAGTATCTCGCGGACCCTGTCGGCGCTTACGAAATCGAATTCCGTATGTTGGGTAAAAATGGTGGCTATCACTGGGTATTATCCCGTGGCCGTGTGGTGGAGTTCACCGCCGAAGGCCAGCCTAAGCGTATGCTCGGTACCCATAAGGATATTACCCGCCATAAGAGTAACGAAGTGGCGCTTTTGGAAGCCAAGCAAGACGCCGAATTAGCTAACCTCTACAAGAGTGAATTCTTGGCCAACATGAGCCATGAGATCCGCACGCCGATGAATGCCATTATCGGTATGTTGCAGTTGGCGCAGCGTACCTCGTTAACGGCACAGCAGAAAGATTACCTCGAAAAAGCCGGTTTCTCGGCGCAATCGCTGCTGAGGATCATCAACGATATTCTCGACTTCTCTAAAATTGAGGCGGGTAAGTTGGAGCTTGAGCGGGTGCCATTCCCGCTGGATAAAGTGCTCGATCATGCCCTCGACCTCAATGCGCTCAAGGCACAGGAACAGGGCGTTGAGTTACTCTTGTATGCCCCAGTGACGGCGGGACTCATTCTTAAGGGCGATCCACTGCGTTTAGGCCAAGTGCTGATTAACCTGTTATCGAATGCGGTGAAATTTACCCAATCTGGCGAAATTGAGCTTGGCTGTGAAGATGTCGGCGAGCGTGATCATCGGATTACCTTGAAGTTCTGGGTGCGCGATACTGGTATCGGCATAGGTAAAGATCAACAGGATAAGTTGTTTGATGCCTTCGCCCAAGCCGACGGTTCGACCACCCGTAAATACGGCGGCACTGGCTTAGGTTTATCGATCAGTAAGCATCTGGTGTCTATGATGGGCGGTAAGATGCAAGTGCAGAGTGAGCTTGGGGTCGGCAGTACCTTTAGCTTTACCATCAGTTTTGAGATTGCCGAAGCCGCTAAGATTGAGCCTTTGGTCGTGCCGGAAAAACTCAATAGTCTACGCACCTTAGTCGTTGACGATAACCCGACGGCACTGCAAATTTATTCGACCTTGATGCGAGATTTCCACTTCGACGTCGATACTGCCGCCAGTGGCGCCGAAGCGCTTTACAAACTGTCGCGGGCACCAATCGATCTGTTATTGCTCGACTGGATGATGCCAGAAATGGACGGTAGCGATGTGGTCAGCGCCATAGATACTATGGTCGCCGAAGGCCGCTTAGCTAAACGCCCTGTGATTATCATGATGACGGCCTATGCGGCAGAGCCCTTGCAGCATGAAGTCGATAGTGCCAATGTGTTTGCCGTACTGCAAAAACCGTTTAAGGCATCGAGTCTGTTCGATGAGATCATTGCCGCCTTTGCCGATGAACCGAGATTGAATGTGGTTCAGCCTATGGTTGAAGTTCAAGTTGAGGAAGGAGAGCACACAGGTTTAGTGCTGCTGGTGGAGGATAACTTTATTAACCAGCAAGTGGCCACCGAACTCCTTAAGAGCGCTGGCTACGAAGTGGTGCTGGCCGACAATGGTCAAGTGGCGCTGGATACTATCGACTCGCGGCCGTTTGATGCCGTGTTAATGGATATTCAAATGCCAGTGATGGACGGGTTAACGGCTGCAAGGGCACTGCGTGAGCGTTTTAGTGCCGATGAACTGCCTATTATTGCCATGACGGCTCATGCCATGTCGGGCGATAGGGAAAAGAGTTTAGCGGCGGGGATGAATGCCCACATCACTAAACCCATAGTGCTCAACGAATTATTTGAAACATTAAATCACTGGATCAAACATAAGAATCAGCATCAGAATCGTTAATTTATTTGCTCGGGGCCAGTGATGGCCTCGCATTATTTACTTTAAATCAATTGCTTGAGATAAGCAGTCATCAAAGATGCCAATGACTTAAACGATTTATAAGGTAAATAACGCAGCCAGCCGTATCAGGAGGAAAGATGAAACCCCAAAGTTTAGCCTTAGCCTTATCCATAGTGCTGTTAGGATTTCCCACCGTTACCGTCGCAGCAGCGCCTAGCGCCAAGATCATTAAGCAAAGCCAAGAGGCGAAAGGGTTTCTTAATCTCTATTACGAGGAGTCTCAGGGAGAGTTATACCTTGAAGTTAATCGCTTAAATCAGCCTTTTCTCTTGGTCACTAGTTTGCCGCAGGGTGTAGGTTCGAACGATATTGGTCTCGATCGCGGCCAACTGGGTCAGACCCGCATGGTGCAGTTTGAACGCCAAGGCCCCTATATTTTACTCAAGCAACTCAATACCCAATATCGTGCTAATACCACTGACGCCGCCGAGCAAAGAGCGGTTGCAGAAGCCTTTGCCGATTCTGTGTTATGGCAAGGAAAAGTGATTGAGGGCAAGCCAGATCTGGTGGCAGTCAACGATCTGGTCCTCAATGATTTACACGGTGTGGCTTCCGTTTTGCAACAAACAGAGCAGGGCAATTATCGGCTCGATTTGAGCCGTTCTGTCATTTTGCCCAAAGGGATTAAATCCTTTGAGAAAAACGCCGATGTCGATGTGCAACTCACCTTTAAAGGCGATGTTGCTGGCGCGCAGGTCGCACAGGTAACCCCCGATGGCACCTTAATGTCGGTGCGGATGCGTTATTCCTTTGTTGAGCTGCCCGATACCGATTATCAGCCGCGGGCTTATCATCCGATGAGCGGTTATTTGTCAGATGAGTATCAAGACTATGCGACGCCCTTTGACCAACCGTTAGCTCAGCGTTTTATCCTGCGCCACCGTTTACAGAAAGTGCATCCTGGCCCAGCGCCAAGCGAAGTCGTTAAACCTATTACTTATTATCTTGATCCTGGAGTGCCAGAGCCGATACGGTCTGCCTTGCTCGATGGTGCCCGTTGGTGGGAGACGGCTTTTACTCGGGCCGGATTTATTAACGGCTTTAAAGTTGATTTATTGCCGGTAGATGCCGATCCGCAGGATATTCGCTACAACATGATCCAATGGGTGCACAGGGCGACGCGGGGTTGGTCCTATGGCGCTGCACTGACCGATCCACGCACTGGTGAAATCATTAAGGGTCAAGTCACGCTCGGCAGCTTGCGTGTGCGGCAGGATTACTTGATTGCCAAAGGCTTAACCGCTGGCTGGCAGGATAGAGTGGCGGCCGAGAAAGCGGCGACAGCCTTGTCGCTGGCGCGTATTCGCCAACTGGCCGCCCATGAAGTTGGCCATACCTTAGGGCTTGATCATAACTTTGCCGCTTCGACCAATCAGGATGCCTCTGTGATGGATTATCCCCATCCGAAAATCCAGCTAAAGGGCAATGATATTGATATTTCAGCGCCTTACACTACAGGTGTTGGCCCTTGGGATGATTTTGCTATCGCCTATGGCTATAGCGAACAAGGCGATGCTCGCACCCAACAAGCACTGCAAGTCGACTTACTGGCCGATGTGGCGAAACGTGGCTTACGTTATATCGGTGAGGCCGATTCTCGCCAAAAGGATGCGAGTCAGGCCTATGCCAGTTTGTGGGATAGTGGTGACGATCCGATCGAGCAACTAGGTAAGCTCGACAAAATTCGCACTAAGGCGATTGCGGGTTTCTCTAGTGCGGCTTTGTTACCCAATGAACCACTGGGCGAGCTAGCCGATGCCTTTGCGCCAATTTATTTGCTGACGCGTTATCAAATCGATGCGGTTGCTAAGTTTATTGGCGGCACTGACTATAACTATCAATCCATAGGTGAAGGCAGCCGCTGGAGCTATATTGCGCCGCAATTGCAGTTAACGGGTTTAGACGCACTGCTTAAAACTTTAGATGCGGCGAGTTTAACTGTGCCGCAATCCTTGCTCGACAGTTTAGTGCCAAAGGCGGGGAATTATCATTCCACGCGGGAATCCTTCGACTCAGGTTTAGGCGCAACTAACGATCCTCTCGGCATGGCTGAAGTATTTAGCCGTCATACCGTGAGCTTGCTATTGATGCCTAAACGTTTGAACCGTGTCAGCCAAGCATCCATGGCAGATAGCGAGCAGTTATCGGTGACGACATTACTCGATAAGTTGTTCGCGGCGACCTTGTATCAAGAGGACAAGCTTGGGCTGGTCGAAGGCGTGTGGATGCGAGTGAACGCTGTGGTGATTGATGAAGTGCTGGCAACGCTGCACAATCCTCAAACCTCACCAGAGGTGAGGGCTGCGATCAACGACCGCGCTCAGTTTGTGATTAAGCAATTGAAAGCGAAGTCGAATCGAGCGAATGCAAGTCTTGCAGCCCATTATACTTGGTTGCAACAGGGTCTGGCTGCGGGCTTAACCGATGCTAAGGTTAAGCTGATCCCTAAGCCGTTGACCTTACCGCCGGGATCGCCTATTTAATCTGATGAACATAGGCGCTATTAGGCGCCTATTTCTTTTGGATTTTTCGGATAGAAGTGATCGGCTTTACGCTCTAGATGGGTAAAGCGGCGGGTGTTTTTGTAGGGCAGTTTCATAAAGCCCGACACGCCGTGGCCTTGGATTTTGCCGACATGATGCAAGATGCGATCGAGACTGGCGCGAAACGCCGCTTGCTTACGTGGATTGAGCAGCTTCAAGTAACTGTGGATCTTTAAGTGATTCGGCAGCGCCTCAAAAATGATGCAGCCTGTGTGGTGAATTTGGTTGATGCGGGCTAATTCTTCCATGATCTCCACCGGCAATTCGAGGTTTTCGTCGGGATCTTTACCGTCTTCAAAGTAAGAGTGTAATCGTGACTTGTCTTCTAAGGTGGGCACATCACCGACTTCAAAGGGTAATTGCAGATCGGCGCTGGCGACAAACGGCTCGCTTATATCTGTGCGCTCGATATGCAGCGTGTCTTTGGCGTTAAAGAAGCAGGCCTTAAATACCCCGATACGTTTAATTCCCCGCGCCAGATCCACCATATTGTTGACCGCAATGATCAAGGCACTTTTTTGCTTTGCATCGTAAATCGCAAGATTGGAGTCGATAAACACGCCGGTTTCTTGCCAGTGGATCGCGAGACCGCCCACGATCGGATATTGCGCTAACCGACCCACGGCTGCGATAAAACCTTTTTCGGTATCGCCCATGCCTGCGAGGAAGTTGCGGTAATATTTTTCGAGCTGAATATCATCCATCTTAGCGATAGGATCTTGGGCGTTATGTTCCTTTAAAAAGGATTTACGCGAGCTGTAGCTGACGGTTTCAACATCTTTGTCGCGGGATTGCACCCACACAGGAATTTCACCCTGTAACTCAGCTTTGGGCAGTTCTGGTAAATGCAGTCTGTGGCTGTGGCGCATACTTTTCAAAAAGTAATCGCCGGCAATGTTGCGCTGCTTAGGATCTGTGCTGAGCATGCCCTCTAAGGTACGGGCTAATTCCATTGGTAAGCCAATGCTGGTGGGCGAGATAACTTGTGCGCCGAAGCGGCTTGCTTGGCCTGAGGCAAGAGCATACAGAGTTGCAGCAACGCCTTGTTCGTCAAAGCGCGGGCTGGAGAGTGCCCCATTGAGTTGCTCTTCGCCGATAAAGTACACATCGCCCATGCGGGCGTTGGTATGTTGTTGATCGCTCGACATTAACGCCATCACATTGTCTTCGACCGGCTTGTTATATTCATCTCGCTGGGCAAACACCGCCGATCCCCAATCGATCAACGATAAGTGTTGCTGTTCAATGTCGTAAACCAGATTAGAAGGTTTGATATCGCCGTGCACTAAGGGCTTGCCCGTGCGCAGGTAATACAAGATATCGGCGAGTTGGCGGGCGATGCTCATGACCATAGCTGTGGGCAGGGCGCCCATACGGCGGCAAAGTTGGTCGAGATCTTCGCCTTTTGCCCGCTCCATCACGAGTATGCCTTGCTTGCCGACTCGCTCAAATTTGATCGCGCCCGGCACATTGGGATGCTTGAGTAAGGACAGCATAAAGGCTTCTTCTTCGAGCCTATCTTGAATATGTTGCGGCAGATTAATCCGCGAGAACTTAAACACATGGGCATCGCCCGCTTGATTGATACCCGCAAACACGAAACCGTAGGCGCCTTTGCCGACCAATTCGATATCGGTATAACCTAACTTGCTCAGCTGCTGTTTACAGAGGCGGATCCACGCCTTGTGTTTACGGGCATCATTGGCTTTGAGCAAGTAAATGGATTGCTCTTCAGAAATATAAAAATGCTGCAGCTGAGGTGTTTGCAAATTGTGCTCCTTGTTTTGTCCATTTAACCAGTAAGCGGGGGCGATAATCAAATCGCGGCTGGCTTTATTTTAGGATTCAGAGCGGCATTAGTGATCAGCGTCAGGCGCGGTTTACCTAACCGATCATTTCGTCACTGACTTTGACTTACATCAAGTTAAATCCTCGCGACTATAGGTAATCTTTGGGACATGAGATGGAATCAGTTTTTGTTAATTAACCTACAGACAAAGTGCAGCTAAGGAGGGCATATGCCCACCCAATATAAAGCCTTGTTGATCGAGCTATTGGAATATCCGCGTAAGCGAATTTTGCAGTCAATGGAAGTGACCCATTGCCCACATGCGGTATTTTTTAATGATAGCGACGAGCAATGTTTAACTTGTCATCAGGGCATGGAATGTATCTGGATGAACCAGAACGACGAGCTGGTGGCCGTGAACGAAAAATCGATTGCCGAGTTAAAACAGCAGTTGTTGATCGCCGTGGATTTTGTTGACTCATCGTTAAGCCCGCACCATTTATCACGCCGTCAATGTCAGTGTGATAACTGTGTTTGGCTGCGTAAAGTGCAAGCCACGTTAGATCAGTAAGTGAGTCTTTACATTGCTGAGTTTGTCGAATGGCAGGGAGCTTTGCATCCGCTTTAAAATGTCATTAGAGTAAGGACAACTTTAGCGAATAGAGATAAACCCATGGAACCCGGTTTTTGGCATGAAAAGTGGCACCAGCAGCAAATAGGTTTTCATCAGCAAGACATCAATCCTTTCCTCGTTAAGTATTGGCAGAAGCTTGGATTACCCGCAGATACGCAGGTTTTTGTGCCCTTATGCGGCAAGTCGCTAGACATGTGTTTCTTGGCCGAACAAGGGCATCAGGTCATAGGTTGTGAGTTGAATGAATTGGCGGTGCAGCAATTTTTCAGCGATAACCAACTCGAGATGACGCAAACGACCGTGGGTGAACATCAGCATTATCACACTGAGCAGATCGGTTTGTATCAAGGTGATATTTTCACTTTACCTAAGGCTATCACTCAAGAAGTGACAGCATTTTATGATCGCGCCGCGTTGATCGCATGGCCAGAGAGCATGCGTGCCCAATATGCCAAGCAGCTCGCGAGCTTGTTATCTAGCGGCAGTGTCGGTTTATTAGTGACCTTAGATTATCCGCAGGAAGCCTTAAGTGGTCCACCTTTCGCCGTATCCCCAACCTGGGTTGAGCAGCATCTGAGTGATGACTTTGACATTGAAGTATTAGCCTCCCAAGATGTGTTGGCCGACAATCCCCGCTTTATTAAAAAAGCCGTGCCTTGGCTTAATGAAGCCGCCTATTTGTTGAAACGTAAGTAGGATTGAAACGTAAGTAGAATTGGCTCGAAAGTGGATCTGCAACCCCATTGAATTATTCGCGGCTTTCGAGCTTGGAGTTCAGTGGGGGCTTGTCATTAAAACATCATATCTAAAGTCTAAACTGGCAAGATTATTTAAGACGAAGTGACGCTCTAAACTGGCAAAACTATTTAAGACGAAGTGACGGATAGAAAGCTTTGTTGTCGCGGGACTTTTTGGATTGAGTTTGCTTTAGCTGGATTGAGTTTGCTTGAATCAGCGTGGTTTTAGCTTGTCGGAAGTGTGTTCGTTAGCGAGTTCCCCTTACCACCCTATTCGCGATTCAATTTACGCGACTTCGTAATAATTAGGCTCACGCTCTAATTGATTCTGGATGATCTGCACCGCCATTCTTGCACACTTGCCACATTGATCGGCAACACCTAAGCGCTTTTTCACGTCAGCAAGCGAGCTATCGCCCTGGCTTACGGCATTTTTAATTTGCGTATCGGTGATCGCATGGCAAAGACAAACGTACATATATTAGTCTCCAAAGGAATTGCGCTAATTCTAAATGAAAACGCTTATCAAATGCAATCATGATTTTTGAGTGATTTTCATACATTAACGTTTTTGTTACATGGCGCACGTTTTATCGTCTATGCTAGATGTGTTTTAGCATTACACTGCTAGGCAGTTTTAGAAGTAGGTTCAGGAATATAGAGTCAGGGTGATGATGCCTCACGGATGGATAACTCATGGATGAATAACGAAGAATTAATCAAAGATCCATAAGGTTTCATGAGAACTAATCTACCAGTTACACAGCGAGAATATGATTATCCAGCGGATTGGATTTTATTGTCGACCACGGATACTCAAAGTCATATTACCTACGCCAACCAATCTTTTTGTACCGTTGCCGGTTTTGAACTCGATGCCATGTTAGGTAAGCCCCACAACATGGTGCGTCATCCAGATATGCCTCCCCATGCGTTTGAAGATATGTGGCGCTGCATCAAAAAAGGCGAGCCTTGGAAAGGAATAGTGAAAAATCGCTGCGCCAATGGCGATCACTATTGGGTTGATGCCTATGTCTCACCCATTTCAGTTAATGGCAAAGTCGTCGAGTTTCAATCTGTACGCACTAAACCCACCCGCGAGCAGGTTAAGCGTGCAGAAACGGCTTATGCAGAATTGAACAAAAATGGCAGCGTCAGCGCGTTAAAACGTACAGTGAGCATGCCCACCAAATTGCTGTTATTAGCATTACTTGCCATGCTGCCGATGCTTTACCTTGCTTTGCAAATTGGCTTAATGGGCTTTATTGCTCTAGCGATTAGCATTCTGGTATTGCTGGTGGGCGGTAATCTGGTGCTGAGTCGTTATTATGCTATCGTGGCTAAGGCAAAGCATATCTACGATAACCCTTTGATGGCACATATTTACAGTGGAAACTCTGATGATCTTGGCGCGATTGATTTAGCGCTGCAAATGCAGAATTCTGAGCTTAAGTCGATTCTGGGGCGTGCATCGGATTCCTGTTATAACGTGTCAGAACAGGCCAAAATTTCTGCCGCCAAGGGCAAACAAATCCAGAGTACCAGTCAGGCTCAACTGTCTGAAATAGAACAAGTCGCTACGGCGATGCAGGAAATGACCGCTACATTAGGCGATATGTCCTCCAATTGTGCTGATGCAGCCAGTGCCTCGCAAATGGCATCCGCTGAAACCATCAATGGCGATAAAACGGTGTCGAGCACCATTAGCTCGATTCAAGCTATGGCGGAGCAGCTGCAACAAACATCAAAGGTGATTACTGAGTTAGAAGCCCACAGTAAAGATATTGGCACAGTACTCGATGTGATTCAGAGTATTGCGGGTCAGACGAATCTACTGGCATTAAATGCCGCGATTGAAGCGGCTCGCGCGGGTGAGCAAGGGCGTGGCTTTGCCGTTGTTGCAGACGAGGTTAGGGCCTTGGCGCAACGTACCCACGATGCTACTAAGGAAATCCAAAGCATGATTAACCTGTTGCAGCAGGGGACCAACAAAGCTGTGGTCAGCATGCAGCAAGGAGTGGTTGCCGCTGCCGACTGTATTTCAACGGCGGATTTAGCGGGTACGGCATTGCGTACGATTCGTGAGGCCATTTCGACCATTACCGATATGACGCACCATATTGCCAGCGCGGTTGAAGAGCAATCGAGTGTGGCAAATGAGATGAATCGCAGCGTGGTGAATGTGTCGCAATTTACCCATTCTAGCCATCAACTCGGCAGTGAAATGGTCGGCTTGAATGATGAAGTGACTCACGAAATGGATTCACACTCGGTATTGGTTGAGCAATTTTTAAAGCGCAGCTTTAGGATTTAACTGTCTAAAACTTAAGATAAATAAGGCAATAGTCTGACTATTGCCTTTGCTTTTTCTGCTCTCTGCATCAATTCCTGAGCGCTAACTCAATAGCCCTTACTAAAGTCGATTCGATTCTGCAGTGGCTCACCGCTAATGTAGCGGCGATAGTTTTGGCTAAAAATCTCGACGATTTGTGCAGGATGGCTTGGCGCTGAAATATGCGGCGTGATGATGGCATTTTCCCGTTCCCAAATGGGATGGCTATTGGGCAAAGGTTCTTGAGCAAAAACATCCAAAACCGCTTGTTGGGCAGGTTTAGCGATAAGCAGGACATTAAGCGCATCGAGATCGAGTGCATCACCGCGGCCAACGTTAAACAGCACTGCATCATCTTTTAGCTTGCCTAAGGTATCAGCGTTAAGCAGGCTTTGGGTTGCCGGAGTGCTGGGCAGTAAATTCACCACCACATCGGCTTGCGTTAACGTCTGGGCTAAATTGGCCATCGCTTCAATGGCATCAAAACCTTCTACGGCATCACCACTGCTATTAATACCTGTGATATGCATGCCAAAGTGTTTTGCGGTTTGCGCTAGATGCTGGGCGATTGAGCCAGTACCGAGTAAGAGTAATCGCATTCCCTGTAAACTTGTGTGACGTATGGGGAGTTGAACTTGCCACTGTTTTTGCTGTTTCTGCTGGCGATAAAAGCCATGACCACGGATATGCGCGAGTAAATAACCGAACACAAACTCACTCATCAACGGGCCGAAAATGCCTTTAATATTGGTAAGTTGATAGTCTTTTCTGCCCCTTGGGCTCATCAGAGCATCTATGCCTGCAAAGCTTGATTGTAACCATTGCAGATTTTTAGCATGGGGCAATAGGGGCGCGGCGAGTTTAGGTTCGGCTAACCAAATATCCGCTTCAATTATGCCCGCTGGATTATCATCGAGTATCTCTAAATCAGGGAGTTTCTGCGCCTCAATCAAGTCGCGGTACTGCTGATTTGCCTTCGTTAGCAAGAGTAACTTGTGCCCCATGGCGTCTCCCTTTATGCTTAGTTATTGTTATTTTTCAATGTGCTGTCGCGGTCACTTCGAGGGATTGCGTCGCATCTTTTTAGGTTGAGTCATTATGGATCAGTTAATCGCCCTTATTGCCCAATTGGGGAACATGCTTCGCCCTTGGGCTTTTGATATTGCTACCGCTATGGTGGTGTGTCTTATTTTGGTTTTTTCAGCGGATGTCAATCGTCTCTTAAGGCGTCATTTGTTGGGGCAGTCTTTTGTGCTACGGACATTTGTTTTTATTATTGTGAATGCCTTTGGCTATGGCCTATTGATCGTAAAAACCACGCCTTGGGTGGCAAGACATATAGTGGCTATGCCATCCCATTGGATGTTTTTACTGATAGTGGCCGTGTTCATTTTTATCGGCTATTGGGCTCAGCGAAATAACCAAGTCTAATATCGATATCAAGCTTGTCGTTATTCGAAGTAACCAGAGTAATCGGCCGTTGTCATTTGAGTTAAGGCTTGCATGGCGCGGTCGGGATAATTGCTGAACACACCATCGACGCCCATCTGCTTAAGTGCATGAATATCGTCGCTATGATCGACCGTATAAACATAAACCTTAGCGCCTCTGTTGTGGGCGTCATCCACTAAGTCTTGGCTGATAAAGCTGAGATCTAAGTGAAGCGAGTAAGCATTTAACTCACTGACAACTGCGGCATTATCAAGCGGAATACTGGCCAGCAGCGGCGCGACTAAAGCCTCGGGCAAAGCTTGTTTAAGTTCATGCAGATACGGGTGATTAAAAGAAGAGATCAGTAACTGCTCCTTGGTAAACCCAAGCTGACTCATAGCCTTTGGATATAAATCGATTAACGGCGTGACGGTATTAATGCCTTTTAATTCAATATTGACTATGCAGCGCCCCGCAATCAGCTCAAGTACCTGCCATAGCGTTGGTATGGGCTCGCCTTTCACATTGATACTCGCCAGATAGTCTTTGGTCGTTAAGTGAATGACGCCCGTGCCCGAGCTTTTGTTATCGAGTCGTCTGTCGTGAAACACGACTAACTCACCTTCGACATTATGCACATCAAGTTCGACAGCCTGTGCACCCAATTCTAACGCTTTAGCCATGGCGGCTAAGGTATTTTCGGCCTGATAACCGCTGGCGCCGCGGTGAGCAAAAATAAGCATGGTCTGCGATCCTATTAGCTTCTAATAATGCCTTGTTGCTCGCGATTTTGACCATTCTTAATATGGATTTCCATCTGCGGGTAGGCGAGTTCGAGATTGTTTTCTTTGAGTTTTTTAGTCACTCGTTTATGTAAATCATGGCGCAGTGGCCAGCGTGCCGACATATCTTTGGCATAGGCGCGCACTTCATAATCTTGGGTATGTTTACCAAAGCCGGCAAACCAGACTTCAGGTTCTGGGCTGGCAAGTGCATCTTCACACTCTTGCACCGCTTGATACAGCGTCGCTTCGACTTTGGCTGGGTCTGAATCCCGCGCCACCGACACATAAACAATGACCCGCGTAATAGGATCTGACAAAGACCAGTTGATCAGCTGCTCTGTGATAAAGGCCTTGTTTGGGATGATAATTTCCTTTCTATCCCAGTCAATAATGGTGGTCGCCCGAATTTGGATTTTACTGACTGTCCCTGTTAAATCACGAATTGTCACTGTGTCGCCAATTCGCACGGGTTTTTCAAACAAAATGATCAAACCTGAGATAAAGTTGGCGAAAATTTCTTGCAAACCAAAACCTAAACCGAGCGACAGTGCGGCAATCAGCCATTGAAGCTTAGACCATTCCATCCCGAGATTAGAAAAGCCGATTAATAGCCCAAGGAAAACCACCAGATAACGACTGACGGTTGTGATCGCAAACCCCGTTCCGGGCGAGAGATCAAGCCTTTGCAGGATCATTAGTTCAAGTAGGCCGGGTAAATTGGTGGCAATCATTAACGAGAAACCCACCACTATCAGCCCAAACATCAAGGACTTCATGGTAATGGGCAGTTGTTGTTCTAGGCCATTAACGCTGGTATTGGTCGTCCACAGCGTAATGCCGTCGAGGAAGGAAAACAGCGCCGTATGGGTTTGAGTCCACAGACCAATCAAGCTGGCTAAAAAGGCCAATAACAACAGCGAACGTACTAGGCCGAGGGATTGGCTCGAAATGGTTTCGAGATCGACCACAGGTTCTTCGTAGGTATCGAGTCCATCGGCGGAGAGATGATGGGTTTCACCTTTCTCCCGCTGGGCCAAGCGTTCGGCACGTTTTGCCTTAGCGCGATCGAAGGCGATACGCCGGCGTTCAATCAACATCCAGCGTTTGATCAGTTGGTATAAGAGCAAGAAACCCAGACCAAGTACGATCGACAATTGCAGTTGTAACAGCATTTGGAAGGCGGTGAAGTAGTAACCCCTAAAGGCTAATCCGGCACTCAACAGTGGCACAGAAATTAGCAAAGCCCAGAGGATTTTCTGAATGAGTTTTTTGTTTTTACCGTCTTTCTTCGCATCCGAGTTTTTACGGCTGAGGATTAAGATGTCTTTGTATAACAAGAATAAAACGATACAGAAAACAATAAAGGCACCGCGGCCTATGCTGTTGCGCACCAGTGACGTGTCGAGCACTTCGGTAAAGCCCATCAAGCCCAATAATGGACTGGCGACCAGCACAAAGTGCCTGAGCCTTGATTGTCCCGCTTGGATGAGCTTCGAGGGGCGTTTGAAATGGCCCACGAGTACGCCTTTGTCGAGCGTCAGAATAAAGATGAAGCGATATAAGAGGTAAACTAAACCTATCGCCAGTATGCCCATGCCCACTGCTTGCACAAAGTTGCGATCGGATTGATAAAAAATCAATCCCGCCATGATCACTGGGAAAGGTTTTATCAAGGCATAACTGACACTGCAGGCGAGTGCCTTGAGGGTGTAAATGAATTTATCTTGGGTCACATTGCCCACATAAGTGGTGTAATGATTTAGCAAGCGATTGAATTTAGGCGTGATTAAGTCCTGTACGACTAAACACAGTACCAGCAATATGATCCACCAAGACCAATAATCGTTTTGCTCTTCCCACGCTTTACCCAGTTCATCCCACTGCGCTTGCTGTACTAACCAAACCGCGCTGCGCTCAAGGTCGGTCAGCCATAATTTACTGATACTGGCGGCATTAGGCACCCAGAACAAATGCTCGTTAAGGGTGTTTTTGAGGGTGAGGTGCTGCTGACTCAGTTGTTGATAGTTGACCTTCAACTTACCTAATTCACTCAAGTATTGGTCATAGCTTTGCATCAGCTGCGAGATCAAACTTTGCTGCGAGTGCAGTAGTTTAATCTGTTGCTCATTGTATAAGCCGGGCTGTTCTAACTCTTGATCATTAAGGGCTTGTTGCTGCTCTAAATGGTATCTGTCTAAGCGTGCATCGGCGATCAGGGTTTGCAGTTTTTCGTGGTTTGGCGGCTTAGGCAGCGATTGCAACATTTGCAAAAAGCGCTCACCAAAGGCGGAGTTCATTTTGACCCAAGTGATCTGTTCTTGAATATTTGCCAACTGTTTGGCTTGGGATTGATATTGGGTTTCCGACTGCTCTTGTTGCTCGACCACATTGTTGATCTGCAAAGTTAACGTTTGCAGCTTTTGGCCGTAAATCTGGTTAGTGTCGGCAATATTACGGGTGATAGGATCGATAACTTTTTCGGTATTAACTAAGTTTTTGGCTAGGGTGGCATCCGTTTGTTGCTGACGTTGTTTATTGATTGCCTTGTTGATGGTTTCAATCAAAGCTTCTTGCTGCACCAGTTGTTGGCGGACTAGCTGTAATTGCAATTGCGTCAGTTCAATGCGTTTTTGGCTGCTGGCGAGTTCAGCCTCATTGGTCGCAAGGCTTTGTTCAAAGAAGAGTCGTTGAGTTTGTTGTAACTCACCCGTTGGGGTATCAAGTGGGGCGAGTTCAGCCTTTTTGTTTTGGGCGACACTCTGTCTCGCGCTGGCGATCACTGTGGGTAAGTCGTTGTGACGCTGTAATAAATCGTTTACTTGTCGGCCAAGGGTCGATTCGCTTTCTTTAAGCTCTGACAAACGAATATAGGCCATCGAAGCTTGCTGGCTGAGGTCTGTGCCTTTTTCCAGTGAGAGAGGTTTGTAGGCTTCTTTCAGTGCTTGGTTGGTGCGCTTCTTGTGTTGTTCAAAATCGATCTGCGCCTGTTGGAAACTGGTCGCACTGGCGGCGAGCTTCTCTATGTTAATTTTTAGGTCGTTAATTTGTTCATCAATGCTGAGATTTTGTTGCTGATCTTGCTTGTTCATGCCAAGACGTTTGTCCAACTGCAAAGGCGAATTGGCTAGGACGGAAAATGAGAAAAAAGCAATAATGAACAATAAAATACGTGGCATATGGGCTAAAGACATTTAGGGGCGAAAGACGCTCCATATTAGCCAAATTGCGTTGAGATTGGTATGTTTCAGGCGTTCTTTTTTCGCCGCTGTGACTGGTGCGATTGATGGGTTTCGAAGATGGCGGTCGCGACTATGATAGTGCCGCCGATTATGGTGTTGAGATTGAGCTCTTCACCCAAAATAATCAGCGCTAACATGGCGCCATAGAAGGGCTGTAAGCAAGAGACTAGCCCAACCGTTTTGGCGCTGAGTTGCCTCAGTGCGGAAGTAAATAGTGCGTGGGGCGCGGCGGTAAAGACGACGCCGAGTAAAATAATTAATCCCCACACTTCTAATGAGATATTGCCCAGTTCCGTTTGGTGCCACGGCATCAGGAATACAACAGCGACTAAAGTTTGATAGAACATGGCATGGGGGCCGCTGTACTGGGAAAAGTAGCGTTTGTGCAATAAGTTACGGGCGGTGAACAAGATGGCGGACACTATGCCGATGGCAATGCCCAGCGTAGTGTCGTTACCTAAATTGGCCTCAGGGATGAGTAATATCACCCCAATCAGCACTAACGCGCCGCTGATGATATCGAGTAATTTTATTTTACTGCCTGTCAGCAACGGCTCGGCAATCACTGTCATCACCGGATAGGTGAAAAATGCGATCATGCCAATGGCAACCGACGAGAGTTGCATGGCGGCAAAATAAGTGACCCAATGCAGACTGACGATAACCCCAAGCCCGATGGCGACCAGATAATCTTGTTTGCTGGCCAGCGTTAGCCGTTTACGGCTGAGTTTGACCAGCAAACCTAACACAGTGGCGGCGACGATACAGCGTAGGAAGGTGATGTCGAGGGCGCTGAGTGGGATTAATTTAGAAAACAAAGCCGTGCCGCCAAATAGCAGCACAGCCAAATGTAATTCAATTAATCCCGAAGGTTTAGCAGAACTCAAGAAGATTTAATCCGCTTGCTTAACGTCTTTTAGGTTAGCGAAGGCTTGTCCCATGCGCGTTACGGCTTCGGCTTCGACACCTTCAGCAAAGGTCGCGATAGCATCTTTAGCAAATAACATCACCACAGTACTGCCTAACTTAAAGCGGCCCATTTCCTCACCTTTGTCTAAGGTGATGGCATCGGGGCCTTGGGTTGGATATTCCCAAGTGAAGACTTGCTTACCTGTCGGCGGCGTGACTGTGCCTGCCCAGACGGTTTCGATACTGGCAACAATCGTTGCGCCAACCAATACCATGGCTAATGGACCTAATTCGGTTTCGAAAATCGCCACCACACGTTCGTTACGGGCAAAGAGACCGGGTACGTTTCTGGCCGTTAACGGATTTACCGAAAACAGTTCACCAGGTACGTAAGTCATTTTTGATAACGTGCCTTTAATCGGCATGTGGATACGGTGATAGTCTTTAGGCGCCAGATAGATAGTCGCAAAATCACCGCCTTCGAAGCGTTTAGCATCTTCCGCTTGATCGCCAAGCAGGGTTAAGGATGAATAGTGGTGACCCTTAGCTTGGAAGATGCGGCCGTTTTTAATTGGGCCTAATTGGCTTACGGCACCATCGACGGGATGCACCATGATATCGGCGTCCATATCTAACGGACGAATACCGGGTTTAAGGGCGCGGGTAAAAAAGGCATTAAAGCTTTTATAGGCTTCAGGCTCACTCTGCGCCGCTTCGCTCATATCAATTTTATATTGCTTGATAAACCACTTGATAGCGGCCGTGGTTAACGCGCCCGCTTCGGCGGCGGCGAGTTTACCCACTAAACGAGATAATAAGTGTTTCGGTAGCATGTACTGCAGCGCTATTTTGACTTTATCCAATTTTAATTCCTTTTCTTACTGCTCAATCTTTGCTGAGACTGTTGTTATTTATCAATAAGTCGCTATTCGTCAGTGGCCGCGCGGAAATGGCGGGCATGACGTTGTTCATCTAAGCTGGCGATAATTTTATGGTAATTATTAAAGCGATCTGCGCTGATCTTACCTTGGCTCAGGGCTTCTTGCAGTGCACAGCCGGGATCGTCACCGTGTTTACAATCACGGAACTTACACGCGCCAAGATACTCGCGAAACTCGATAAAACACCAGCCTACACGTTGCGCAGGAAGATGCCATAGGGCGAATTCGCGCACGCCTGGGGAGTCGATTAAATCGCCGCCACTAGGCAAGTGCAACAGTTTGGCTGTGGTGGTGGTGTGTTGACCTAAACCTGAGTTATCGGAAACATCACCAATCACCAGTTCGGCATCGGGTAATAGCGCATTGATGATCGATGACTTACCCACACCAGATTGGCCGGCAAATACGCTGACTTTATCTTTGAGTATGTCTTTGATGGTATCGATACCATCACCTAACTTGCTGCTGACTTTATAAACTGGATAGCCAATATCTTTATAGCGCTGCAGCGCTTCATCGATTGCCTGCGCTTCATCGGGGTTGAGCAGGTCAATTTTATTCAAAATGATGATAGGCGGAATATCGGTATCTTCGGCAGCCACTAAATAACGATCGATGATCTGGGTGGTAAAGCTGGGTAATACCGAGGACACAATCAAAATTTGGTCGATATTCGAGGCGATGATTTTCACGCCATCGTATAAATCTGGGCGTGTAAGTGATGAGCGACGTGGGTGAACGGCTTCAACAATACCTGCGATGCCGCTATTGGCTTGGCTCTCAATGGCTAAGCGTACGATCACTTTATCGCCAGTGACTAAACTGGTGACGGCACGGCGAATATTACAGCGCACAACTTGGCCGCTTTCGGTTTCTATGTCGGCATGTTGGCCAAAACGAGAAATCACAGTACCGGGCTGTTCTTGCCCCAGTGAACTATCCTGTAACTCTGGCGTATTTTTTTCGCCACTGTCACGATTGAGTCGCTTCTCGTGATTAGCACGCATACGGCGTAATTGACCTTGGCTTAGGGGTTTCTTTTTACTCACTGATTCGTCTTCGTCAATTAGGTGATTTTTTGTGTCGGAAAAAAGCAGTATGATACACGCTCTTGAATAAAAAAGCCTGAATTTAGGCTAACTGACATGATAAGGCTGATTTATGACGGCAGATGTAAATAATCTCATTTGGATCGATTTGGAAATGACAGGGTTAGAGCCCGACGTCGACAGGATCATTGAAATTGCCACTTTAGTGACAGATCAAGAACTCAATATTATCGGTCAAGGTCCGGTTATCGCGATTCATCAATCGGATGACGTGCTGGCCGCTATGGATGATTGGAATCAAAAGCACCATGGTGAGTCAGGGTTGATTGACCGCGTTCGTGCTAGCCAAGAAACCGAAGCGCAAGCCGTGGCTAAGACGATTGCCTTCTTAGAACAGTATGTTCCTAAGGGCGCTTCTCCAATGTGTGGTAACAGTATTGGCCAAGATAGACGCTTCTTAAATCGTTATATGCGCGAGCTGGAAGATTATTTCCACTACCGCAATGTGGATGTCAGTACGATTAAAGAGCTAGTGAAGCGTTGGAGCCCAGAAACTATGGCGGGCTTTAAGAAGCAAAACACTCACCAAGCACTGCAGGATATCCAAGAGTCGATCGCTGAATTGCAGTATTATCGCAGCAAAGTATTTAAAATTTGACCGATCAGTAGATAAATATGCAAGAAGGGGTTGCAGCCGCATGAATTTTTCATATAATGCGGCCTCAACTTTTTGATGCGAACAGAGATGTACGGTCATTTAGATTGAATGCGACATTAGCTCAGTTGATAAAGGTTGATAGACGATACCTTTGTCAATGTTGAAGGCAAATGTAGCAGCGATACAAAAGGCGACATTAGCTCAGTTGGTAGAGCGATACCTTGCCAAGGTATAGGTCATCGGTTCGAACCCGATATGTCGCTCCAAATTAAAATTTAGTGATTTGCCAAATCATTAATACAGATTATGCGACATTAGCTCAGTTGATAAAGGTTGATAGACGATACCTTTTTGAATGTTGAAGGCTGATGTGACAGCGATAATTATGCGACATTAGCTCAGTTGGTAGAGCGATACCTTGCCAAGGTATAGGTCATCGGTTCGAACCCGATATGTCGCTCCAAATTAAAACTTAGTGATTTACCAAATCATTAATACAGATTATGCGACATTAGCTCAGTTGGTAGAGCGATACCTTGCCAAGGTATAGGTCATCGGTTCGAACCCGATATGTCGCTCCAAATTCTAGACTGTCACAGTCTTAAAATGTGAAATGCGACATTAGCTCAGTTGGTAGAGCGATACCTTGCCAAGGTATAGGTCATCGGTTCGAACCCGATATGTCGCTCCAATTTCCTAAATATTCCACTATCACATTACTCAATTGACATTAGAACAGTTGCGAACTTGATATGGCGATACCTTCTTTTTTGCCAAGGTATAGGTCATCGGTTCGAACCGCTCTTGATCAAAATCATGTCGCTCCAATTTCCTAAATATTCCACTATCGCATTGCTCAATTGACATTAGCTCAGTTGTGATTTTTGATATGGCGATACCTTTGTGATTGTTAAATTAGTCAAGGCATAGGTCATTGCTCGAACTACTCCCGATAAAATCATTTCGCTGTAATTCCGTTAAACTCTCCAACAGCGACTTTTTCACGTCATTCCCTCAATTAGCTCATCTATTCCTTTCTTGACTAACTACTATCCACTGCAAACCCTCTATCTTTGATTCATCATGTACAACCAAAGGCTTACGTTAACCTATTGGGCTAAGTGTTTTGAGATCTCTTTTGGCTTTTTCTCTCTTATACAAAACAGTGTGATAGGATTTAGATGCGTGATCTGTAGCGTGTTTCTTCAAGTTTTCCTAAATTAGATAGCTTCGCGAAAGTTAAATTATGACCTTGTTCAAATATTCGTAACGCTTTTACTCACATAATGAAGCTAGACAAAATTAATAGCGCCAAGTAGTTGGCCTGACAGTGGAGTGCATTATATGCGTATTCAACAATTACGTGATCTACTTGAGTATGTGGCAAATTGCCGCTTAGATATGGCGCAACTCTATGGCCGACTCAATAATCAAGCTGACTCGGCCCGTGTGAAAATGATGCTGGATTATTTTGAGTCACATCAAAAAACCATGGCGGAGAAACTGCGTGATTATATAGAAGAAGCGCCACATCGTATTCTTGATACTTGGTACAAAGACTTCACCTTTGAAGACTTTACCAAGCGTTGCCAAGATACTATGTTGCCCGCTAACATGAATGAAGACGATGTGCTCAACTTGCACTTAGACTTAGAAAATCGTCTGATTGGTTTGTTAGAAAAAACGGTTAACTCAACCACTGCCGAAGATGCGCGTAATGCGTTAGCCAACTTGATCCGAGTAGAGAAAACTCAGCAACAACGTTTGGTCCACAGTACGATTCGGATGGACGATATCTAAACCGTCATCGCTTCTCAATTCCCAAAGCCAGCCTAGTGCTGGCTTTTGTCTTTGTGTCATCTGTGTATCGACGACTTTTGCGCTACTTTGCTCCATTTGGGCGGGTATCTGCGCTTGAACTGATTTACGTCATGATTTCCCAATCCGATTCTTGCTACTTTCTTGATCTATTGGCTGTTTTTATTATCGGCCTTGCTCAATGCTGCCAAGACTCCTATG
Source organism: Shewanella sp. SP1S1-7 (assembly GCF_031932105.1). Taxonomy (NCBI): domain Bacteria; kingdom Pseudomonadati; phylum Pseudomonadota; class Gammaproteobacteria; order Alteromonadales; family Shewanellaceae; genus Shewanella; species Shewanella sp. SP1S1-7. The sequence continues at coordinate 61,531 of NZ_JAUOEU010000014.1, read as the reverse complement.
GTGAGGTAACTCATTGTGGAATGAAGTCGTTGGCGTCTAAGGAGATCCTTCATGGCACAAGATCTATCGCAATTTCCCAAGGCCTTATTTACCCAAGCACAAGTTCGCCAAGCTGAACTGAGTGCTGTGTCGCAGGGAGCCTCTAGCCTCTATGAATTGGTCGAGCGTGCTGGCGCGGCGGCTTTTGAATGTTTAACAAAACATAACCCCAATGCCTCTTCTGTATTTATCCTCGCTGGCAGCGGTAACAATGGTGCCGATGCCTTAGTGTGCGCTCGTTTAGCCCTTGCCAGTGATATGGCCGTTTCAGTGATGATGACGTCAGCGGCAGGCACGCCTGAGTGTCAGCAAGCATTGGCTCATTATCTTAAAGACGGTGGAGAGTTACTGCCGAAAGCCGTTGCGCCCATTCTTGCGGCCAAAATCATCGTCGATGGTTTACTCGGCACAGGTGTGCGAGATGCGGTGCGCGACGATATGGCTGAGTATATTTGCGCCATCAATGACAATGCAGCTTGGGTATTGAGCCTTGATTTACCGTCTGGAGTGATTGCCGATACCGGCGCTGTGGCGGGTGTTGCTGTGATGGCGGATGTCACCTTGTGTTTTGGTGGCTGGAAGCAAGGTTTGTTAACGGGTAAGGCGCGGCATTACAGCGGCGAACTTGAATTTGCCGCTTTAGGATTAACACCTTTCTTCGCTGAAGCGAGTGCACAAAGAGTCGGAAAAGAGACGCTTAAAGATTACTTTGCCGCCAGAGCGCGCGATAGCCATAAAGGCCAGTCGGGTAAGGTCACTGTTATCGGCGGTGATATGGGCATGGCTGGCGCCGTGCGACTGGCCAGTGAGGCATGTCTGCGTGCCGGTGCAGGATTAGTCACTGTCATCAGTCGACCAGAGCATCAGTTGACGGTAAATGTCTCTCGTCCGGAATTGATGTTCTGGGGTTGTGACTTAGTCGATATGGAAGTGTATCTGCGCCTTGGTTGGGCGCAGGTTATCGTACTTGGCCCTGGTTTAGGTAAGCATGACTGGGGCTATAACTTGTTTAAAGCCGTGGGCTTAAGCGATAAACCCTGTGTTTTGGATGCCGATGCCTTAAATCTATTGAGCAATGAACCGCGCCGGCAAACCAATTGGGTGCTAACACCGCATCCGGGTGAGGCTGCGCGTTTACTCGGCTGCTCTGTGGCAGAAATTGAGCAGGATAGGTTTGCGGCTGTACGGGCGATACAGCAAAAGTACGGCGGTGTTGTGTTGCTAAAAGGCGCGGGAACGGTCATTTTTGATGGCAAACAAATGGTTGTTGCACCTGTCGGTAATCCTGGGCTTGCCAGTGGTGGGTGTGGCGATGTGTTATCTGGTATTATAGGCGCGCTCATGGCTCAAGGAATGGATAACATGCAGGCGACTGTGCTGGGTGTTGTTGTACATGGTTGCGCTGCCGATCTTGCGGCAATACAGGGAGAACGTGGCATGTTAGCGAGCGATTTAATGCCTTTTATTCGCCAATTAGTGAATAGTGATTTACTCTAGGCGGTATGTGAGACTCAAGCGGGGCTGGACTTTGTTCTGTGCCCTGTGCCTTTTTAGGGTTGAGTCGCTTCTCCATTAATAACAGCAGTGATATAAGCGGATATGACAGAGTTAACTTTTTTCTTAGACAACGAAGACGACACTATTGCGGTTGGGCAAAAATTAGCCCGCCATGTCCAAGCGCCTTTGACTCTGTATCTTACGGGTGATTTAGGCGCCGGTAAAACGACGCTGAGTCGCGGCTTAATTCAAGGTTTGGGCCATAAAGGGGCAGTTAAAAGCCCGACTTACACTTTAGTTGAACCATATGAGCTAGAGGGTGTCGAAATTTATCATTTTGATTTGTATCGTTTAAACGATCCAGAAGAACTCGAGTTTATGGGTATTCGTGATTACTTCACGGATAAGAGTCTGTGCATTGTTGAATGGCCAGATAAGGGAGAGGGTTTATTGCCCGATGCCGATGTCCATATGCATTTAAGTTATCAAAATAGTGGGCGTGAAATACGCATAGAGGCCTTGTCAGAGCCAGGTGAAAAGTTATTAAAAGCGATAAAATAAAAACTAAAATGATAAAAAATAACCCTTATTTTCAAATTATTATTCTTTCTTTATGTTCTTTTTTATCTGTGGCGGCCCATGCGGCTAATCAGTTAGAAAGCGTACGTATTTGGGCTGCGCCTGAGTCGACTCGAATCGTGTTTGATTTAAGTGAAGCGCCAGATTACACCTATTTCTCTTTAGATGGCCCTAATCGCTTAGTGGTGGATTTAAAAAAGTCCGCCACTAAAGTTGCGCTTAAAAATCTTGAAAACAACAGTAAGTTAGTCAAGGGCGTGCGAGTCAGTAAGTCGCCGACTAAGGGCGATTTACGCTTAGTAATCGATTTGGTGAAGCCACTGAATGCGAGCTTGTTCTCGTTGCCCGTGACTGCGCCCTATGGCAATCGTCTCGTGGTTGATTTAGAAGATAAAACCTTAACAACCGCAACCGCAGTTGTCTCATCCACACCCGTTAAAACCGTTACCCAAGCGGCGCAATCATCCCGCGATATCGTGATTGCTATCGATGCGGGTCATGGCGGCGACGACCCCGGCTCCATTGGCCCTTCTGGCGTTTACGAAAAAAAGGTTGCCCTAGAAATCGCCAGGCGTGTTTCGAGTAAAATCAATGACACGCCCGGCATGCGCGCTGTGATGATCCGCACCGGCGATTATTTTGTGAATCTGAATAAGCGCTCTGAGCTGGCCCGCAACAGTAAGGCCGATCTGCTGATTTCTATCCATGCCGATGCTTTTACTTCCCCGAATCCGCGCGGCGCCTCTGTGTGGGTATTATCCATGCGTCGGGCTAACAGTGAAATTGGCCGTTGGTTAGAGCAAAAAGAAAAGCATTCTGAGTTACTTGGCGGCGCGGGTGAGATTATCCAAAACACGGATAATGAACAGTATTTAGCCATGACGCTGCTGGATATGTCGATGAACAGTTCGATGGCCATTGGTCATTCAGTCGCTGGCGATATTCTTAAGGATTTAGGCGGCGTGACTGATTTACACAAGAGTCGCCCCGAGTCGGCGAGTTTAGCTGTGCTGAAATCACCGGATATTCCTTCTATCTTGGTGGAAACGGGCTTTATTTCGAATCCGAAAGAAGAGCGTTTGCTATCGAGCAGTCGTCATCAAGAAAACATCGCTAATGCTATCTACAAGGGTGTGAGTCGTTACTATCACAATAATCCGCCGGCGGATACCTTGCTTGCCCAGCGAGGCGGCGCAAGCTCTAGCAGTGCTAAATCGACTAAAGAGAGAACGCCAACCGCTTATGTGGGAAGTTCAACGGCATCGAATGTCAAACATAAAGTCAGTCGTGGTGAGTCTTTATCAGCCATTGCGCAGCGTTACCGTGTGCCTATGTCTAGCATCAAACAAGCGAATGGGATGAAGTCCGATGTGGTGCAGTTAGGACAAACGTTAGTCATACCCCAGAGTTAAATAGGAAAGCATGATGGGCATTCAGATTCTGCCACCGCAATTAGCCAACCAAATTGCGGCGGGGGAAGTGGTTGAGAGACCCGCTTCCGTAGTCAAAGAATTGGTCGAGAATAGCCTCGACGCAGGAGCGAGCCGAGTCGATATTGAAATCGATAAAGGCGGCAGCAAGCTGATTAAAATTCGCGATAACGGCTCTGGCATACCCAAAGATGAACTCGCATTGGCCTTATCGCGCCATGCGACTTCAAAGTTGCACACCTTAGACGATCTTGAAGCTATCCTCAGTTTTGGTTTCCGTGGTGAAGCGTTAGCCAGTATCAGCTCAGTCTCACGCTTAACGTTGACGTCGCGAACTGCAGATCAAACCGAAGCATGGCAAGCCCATGCCGAAGGTGCCGACATGGCGGTTAAAATCATGCCCGCCGCGCATCCTGTTGGTTCGACGATTGAAGTGGTGGATTTATTCTTTAATACGCCAGCTCGCAGACGCTTTTTAAAGAGCGATAAAACCGAATTTACCCATATCGATGAATGGTTAAAGCGCATTGCATTAGTGCGCGGCGATATCCATTTCACGCTGACCCATAACGGTAAGACGGTACGTAATTATCGTCCCGCCATGAATGAAGCCCAGTATTTACAGCGTTTGACGCAAGTAAGTGGTCGCCCATTTGCTGAGCAAGCGCTTAAGATTGAATGCCAGCATGATGATTTACGCCTAAGTGGCTATTTGCAGTCACCTTGGTCGCCCGTTATCAGCGATACCCATTACTTTTATGTCAACGGACGCTTAATCCGTGACCGCTTAGTCAATCATGCGGTGCGCCAAGCCTTTGCCCAAAAAGCGGAACTGGAGCAACCCGGCTATGTGTTGATGTTGGATATCGATCCCCATCAAGTTGATGTTAACGTGCATCCGGCTAAGCATGAGGTGCGATTCCATCAGAGTCGCTATGTGCATGATTATATTCTGCAAGCATTGCAATCGGCGCTGGAAGAAGCGGGGGAACTCGACTTCGTTCACTCAAGCTCTTTGGATGAAGTTGAAGATGTGTTTGTGGATGCCCCGATAAGCGCCACTGAAATCTCAGCCCCCTTTGTACTTGGTGCTGATTCAGCTCAAGTTAATGTGCCAGCTGATACACTTGAGTCTGCTCAACCGTTAGTTGCCTCTGCCGTTCAAGTAAAATCTGCCGGCGCAGGACGAGAAGGCGCCAGTTTTGGCACTCAAACCAATGCCTTTGGCAGCATGGCCACGCCAAGGGACAATAGTCGCGGCAGTTATTCTGCTGGTGAATCTCGGCAACGTACTGAATTACCGTCAAAAGCGGCAATTGCAAGTTATGGTGCTTTACTGCAAACACCTTCTTACAGTGTAAAAGATCAAGATTATCAGCCATCTCTGCCTATGCCTGCTATTTTAGATGGCCAATATTGGGTAATGGCGACGGCGGATAAACTGAGTCTATTGCCAATAAAATCAGTAGCATTGGCGACGCGCAGCCAAGAGATTGAGGCTAAGCTAGCGACCGGATTAATTGGCCAGCCTTTACTGATGCCAGTGTCTGTCGCGGCCGATGCAGATTGGCAGGCTGTGCTCGATGAACATGACACGCTGATCCGCCAGTTAGGTTTAGAACTAACAATTCGTTACCAGCAGTTGATTATTAAAAAAGTGCCCCCATATATCAGAGAGAGCCAGTTAGCAAAAGTGATACCTGAGTGGTTACAATCGCTGCGTTTTGAAACACCTGCGCCAAGCGCATTGGCATTTTGGTTGGCAAAACACAGTTTAACGGGATTCGTTTCGGCACCAGAAATCTGGGCAGCATTTTCGCAGTTAGCTGAAGAGAAAAAACAGCTTATTGCCAACAAAGCAATATTATTACCTTGGCAATCGTGGCTAGAAGAGCAAGCAAGTGAATAAAGAATTACAGCCTAAAGTGATATTTTTGATGGGGCCAACGGCCTCGGGCAAAACTGCTTTAGCATTAGAATTGGCCGAAAAGCATAACTGCGAAATCATTTCGGTCGATTCAGCATTAATTTATCGCGGTATGGACATTGGCAGCGCCAAGCCTTCCGCCGACGAACTGGCCCGTGGGCCACACCGATTGATCGACATTCGCGATCCTAGCGAAAGTTATTCGGCAGCCGACTTTAGAGCCGATGCGATAGCCGAGATAGAACAGATTGTCAGCATGGGTAAAACGCCAGTATTAGTTGGCGGAACCATGATGTATTTCAAAGCGTTACTCGAAGGTTTATCACCTTTGCCGAGTGCGGACGAGGCCATTAGAGCCGAGATCCAAGCTGAGGCGGATGAAAAGGGATGGGAAGCACTGCATGACCAATTAAGGGAGATAGATCCCGTGTCGGCAGAAAGAATTCATCCTAATGATCCACAAAGACTTTCAAGAGCGCTGGAAGTCTATAGAATAAGCGGCAAGAGTATGACTGAGCTGACTCAGACCAAATCTGCTCCCTTGCCCTATGACGTAGTGCAGTTTGCTATTGCACCGCGTGAGCGCAAAGTGTTACATGACTTAATTGCGCAACGTTTTGCGATTATGCTCAAGCAGGGCTTTCTTGAGGAAGTCACAGAGCTGAAAGCCCGTGGAGACCTGCATTTAGACTTGCCTTCAATGCGTTGTGTGGGTTATCGACAGTGCTGGCAATATCTCGATGGTGAGTTTGACTATGATACTATGGTCGAAAAAGCGGTTGCTGCTACTAGGCAATTGGCTAAGCGTCAATTAACATGGTTGCGCAGTTGGCCAGAGTTGAATTGGCTCGAAAGTGGTGCTGAGGGGAATTTAGTTACACTTATGCGTCAATGCCGCTAGCTTATTAGCCCTTGCTGTATAATACTAAAACTAAACAAAAAACTATCACTGATATCGATTTATTTTATATAAATTAAAAAGGAAATAATAAAATGGCTAAGGGGCAATCTTTACAAGACCCATTTTTGAACGCATTGCGTCGCGAGCGCGTTCCTGTATCAATTTACTTGGTTAACGGCATTAAACTCCAAGGACAGGTAGAGTCGTTTGATCAATTTGTCATTCTGTTGAAAAACACAGTGAGCCAAATGGTTTATAAACACGCTATTTCTACTGTCGTGCCAGCACGCCCATTCAACGTTACTGGTCACCAAAATGCCCAAGGCGGATATGGTGCTCAAGATGATGCGCCTAGTGGCGAATAAGTTTTATCTAAGGAGTTTACTTCTTGTTTGATCGTTATGAGGCGGGAGAAACTGCGGTTCTTGTCCATATCGACTTTTCCGATGAGGAACGCCGAGAAGATTTAGTCGAGCTGCAGCTATTAGTAGAATCAGCTGGAGCCCGATCAGTCGGGGTGATTACTGGAAGTCGACGTTCGCCGGATCGCAAATTTTTTGTGGGTTCTGGTAAAGCTGAAGAGTTAGCCGCATTAGTGGCGGCGACCGAAGCCAATGTGGTGATTTTTAATCATGCATTGAGTCCAGCCCAAGAGCGTAATCTTGAGCAAGTGTGTCAATGTCGAGTACTCGACCGTACGACGCTTATTCTCGATATTTTTGCTCAAAGAGCGCGAACTCACGAAGGTAAGTTGCAGGTGGAGCTAGCGCAATTGCGCCATATGTCGACTCGCCTGATCCGTGGTTGGACGCATCTTGAAAGGCAAAAAGGTGGTATTGGTTTACGTGGTCCAGGGGAAACCCAGCTCGAAACCGATAGACGTTTGCTCAGAGGACGGATTAAAAATATCAACAAACGCTTAGAGCGAGTTGATAAACAACGTGAACAGAGTAGACGTGCACGTAAGCGCAGTGATTTGTCGACAGTATCATTAGTCGGCTACACCAACGCCGGTAAATCAACGCTGTTTAATGCCTTAACATCTTCCGATGTTTATGCAGCAGATCAGCTGTTTGCCACACTCGATCCCACGTTAAGAAAGTTAGATTTACCCGATGGTGCCGTGATACTCGCGGATACAGTAGGGTTTATTCGTCATTTGCCCCATGATCTCGTTGCTGCATTTAAGGCGACTTTACAAGAGACAAGGCAAGCTGAGTTACTACTGCACATTGTTGATTGTGCAGATGAAAACATGGCGGATAATTTTGATCAGGTTCAATCTGTACTGAAAGACATCGAAGCCGATGAAGTCATGCAACTCGTGGTATGTAACAAAATCGATTTACTCGAGGATGTAACCCCAAGAATTGAATATAACGACATAGGCAAACCCGTTCGAGTTTGGGTTTCAGCACAGAAGCGTTTGGGATTTGATTTGCTATTGAAAGCCATCACTGAGCTTATCGGTGAGGTGATTAAAGAGCTAACACTAAGAATTCCGGCAACTGCTGGACATTATCTTGGCCAGTTTTATCGACTGGATGCGATACAGCAGAAAGAGTACGACGATCTGGGGAACTGTATTTTGTCTGTTCGTTTATCGGACGCCGATTGGCGCCGATTAGCTAAACAGAGTCAGGGTGAGTTAGAAACCTTCATCTACGAAGATTCGATAGATGAGGCTGTTTGTTAATAATCTAATTTATTTCATCCACTTATGGAGTGCTAAATGGCTTGGAACGAGCCCGGTAACAAGGGTAATGATCCTTGGGGAAATAAAGGTGGTAACGACAAAGGACCACCGGACCTTGACGAGGTTTTTCGTAATCTTTCAAAGCGCTTTGGCGGCAAAGGAAATGGCTCAGGCCAATCTTTTAGTTCGTTTAGCCTAATCATCATTCTTGCTGTTGCTTTGGTTGTTTGGGGACTTTCGGGTTTTTATACAATTAAAGAAGCGGAGCGTGGTGTGGCACTGCGATTTGGTCAACATAATGGCGAAATAGGACCAGGTCTTCATTGGAAAGCGACTTTCATTGACCAAATTTATCCCGTTGACATTCAATCGGTTCGCTCTATTCCTGCGTCTGGTAGCATGCTGACATCCGATGAAAACGTCGTGAAAGTTGAGCTTGATGTGCAGTATCGTATTTTAGATGCTTACTCATATCTGTTCAGTGCCGTCGATGCGAACGCCAGTTTGCGTGAAGCGACCGACAGTGCATTGCGTTATGTCATCGGACATAACAAGATGGATGATATTCTGACTACTGGCCGTGATGCTATCCGTCGCGATACGTGGAAAGAGTTAGAGCGCATTCTTGAGCCCTATAAATTGGGTCTGGCGATTGTCGATGTTAACTTCTTGCCGGCACGTCCGCCTGAAGAAGTGAAAGATGCCTTCGATGATGCGATTTCTGCCCAAGAAGATGAACAACGTTTTATTCGTGAAGCTGAAGCCTATGCCCGTGAGATTGAACCTAAAGCTCGTGGTGAAGTTGAACGTATGGCACAACAAGCGAATGCTTATAAAGAGCGTGAAGTCTTAGAGGCTCGCGGTAAAGTGGCTCGATTTGAGCTGTTATTACCTGAGTATCAAGCTGCGCCTGAAGTGACTCGCAAGCGTTTGTATCTCGATACAATGCAGCAAGTGATGACTGATACGAATAAAGTGCTGATTGATGCCAAAAACAACGGCAACTTAATGTACCTACCGCTAGATAAGTTAATTCAGCAGAAGCCTGCGACAATTGAGCTGGAAGCTAAGCCACAGCAAAATGTCAATTCTTCATCTGTATCAACGACTCGCGCGAATGAGCCTTTGAGTGGACGTCCATCCCGCGATGATCGTACTCGCCAAGGGAGGGAGTAATCCATGGGTAGATTAAGCGTTATTCTTATCGCCGTACTTTTAGGTATTGGTTTGTCATCTTTAATGGTGGTGAATGAAGGCGAGCGCGCAATTGTGGCGCGTTTCGGTGAAATTTTAAAAGACAATGTGGATGGCAAGCAAGTCACTCGCGTCTATGGTCCAGGTTTACACGTTAAAGTACCTGTGATCGATAAAGTAAAATTACTCGATGCCCGTATTCAAACACTCGATGGTGCTGCGGATCGTTTTGTAACTTCAGAGAAGAAAGACCTTATGGTCGATTCCTATGTGAAGTGGCGTATTTTGGATTTCGAAAAATATTACCTGTCTACAAATGGTGGTATTAAATCGAATGCTGAATCGCTTTTACAACGTAAGATCAACAACGATTTACGAACTGAGTTTGGTCGCCGCACAATCAAAGAGATTGTCTCTGGTAAGCGTGATGAGTTACAGAATGATGCATTGGAAAATGCTTCAGAAAGCGCTAAAGACTTAGGTATTGAAGTTGTCGATGTGCGTGTAAAGCAAATCAATTTACCCGCTAACGTCAGTAACAGTATTTACCAACGTATGCGTGCTGAGCGTCAAGCTGTGGCAAAAGAGCATAGAGCACAAGGTAAAGAGCAATCTGAAATTATCCGTGCAACGATCGATGCTAATGTAACAGTGAAGATTGCTGAAGCTGAGCGTAAAGCCTTAACCATTCGTGGTGAAGGTGATGCATTAGCTGCTAAGATATATTCTGATGCTTATAGCAAAGATGCTGAATTTTTTAGCTTTGTTCGTAGCTTAGATGCCTATCGTGCTAGTTTCTCAGGCAAGTCAGATATCATGGTATTAGAGCCTGATAGCGAGTTCTTCAAGTATATGAAGAGCACTTCACCTAAGAAGTAATACGTTAAAAGTGTTGATCTAATAGGCCCTGTTACCCAGGGCCTATTTTTTTATCTGGCGATTGTTAACTTAGATAGAAAAGTTAAGGCTAATTTATATTAGCGATGCATGCTTTATGCCGATGTCACAGACAAGATGTTCAAAAAACCTTCCAAATGGATTAAAACGGCTTAATAGTTGGGGCTTTTTTCGACTTTTTTCAAAAAACACGCAATCTCCCTAACTTACTTGCGTGTTTTCACTATGATCTGCTTCTAATTTTTAGCTATAATGAGCCCCGCTTCAAACTTCGATTTTTGACCCTAGTGATGACTAAGGGCCGAAAGTCTTTGAAATATAAAAATTCCAACACCCTCTGGGAGATAAGTGGATGAGCAATGCGCCAGTCGATACCGGACGTCGCAGATTCCTGACAGCCGCAACCGCCGTAGTAGGTGGTGCTGGTGCCGTCGCTGTAGCGGTTCCTTTCATCAAGTCATGGAATCCGAGTGCCAAAGCGAAAGCTGCAGGTGCACCGGTCGAAGTAAATATCAGTAAAGTAGAGCCAGGTCAGCTGATCCGTGTTGAGTGGCGTGGAAAACCTGTATGGGTTGTCCGTCGCACAGATGCTGTGATCAATGAACTGCCAACACATGATGATAAGTTAAGAGATCCTGCTTCTGCTGAAATGCAGCAGCCTGAATATGCAACAAATCCTTTGCGCTCAATTAAGCCAGAGTATTTTATTGCTGTCGGTATTTGTACCCACCTCGGATGTTCACCTACTTATTTACCAGATTCATTTGGTGAGCAAGTTGAAGGTGTCACTTCTGGTTTCTTCTGTCCATGTCATGGCTCTAAGTTCGATATGGCTGGCCGCGTCTTCCAAGGCGTACCTGCTCCATTGAACCTAGTTATCCCTCCACATCAATACGTTGATGATGGCACCGTGATTATCGGTGTAGATAAAGGAGTGGCGTAATGGTTAAGAATTTAATTAATTGGATTGATGCGCGTATCCCTATGACGGCGACTTATAACCGTCACGTGGGTCAGTATGCAACGCCAACTAACTTTAACTTTTGGTACTTTTTCGGTTCGCTAGCGATGTTGGTATTGGTTAACCAATTACTGACGGGTATCTGGTTGACGATGAACTATGTACCAACAGCAGAAGGCGCATTCGCTTCTGTTGAGTACATAATGCGTGACGTTGAATACGGTTGGTTGCTGCGTTATATGCACTCTACCGGTGCTTCAGCGTTCTTCGTAGTGATCTATCTGCATATGTTCCGTGGTCTGATTTACGGTTCATATCAGAAGCCTAGAGAACTACTGTGGTTGTTCGGTATGCTGATTTTCCTCGTGCTGATGGCTGAAGCCTTTATGGGTTACTTGCTGCCATGGGGACAAATGTCGTACTGGGGCGCGCAGGTAATTATTTCTCTGTTTGGTGCTATTCCTGTTATTGGTGACGATTTAACCCTGTGGATCCGTGGCGATTACGTGATCTCTGGTGCAACATTGAACCGATTCTTCGCACTGCACGTGATCGCACTGCCGTTAGTATTAGTGGTACTCGTGTTCTTACACTTAATTGCGCTACACGAAGTGGGTTCAAACAACCCTGACGGTATCGAGATTAAGAAGAACAAAGACGAGAATGGCTGGCCAGTTGATGGTATTCCATTCCACCCATACTACACAGTTAAAGACATCATGGGCGTTGCAGGCTTCCTGATTGTGTTTTGTTATGTGTTGTTCTTCATTCCTGAAGGCGGCGGTTACTTCCTTGAGAAGCCAAACTTTGAAGCGGCTAACCCGATGAAGACACCTGAACACATTGCACCTGTATGGTACTTCACACCTTTCTACGCCATTTTACGTGCCATTCCTGATAAATTAGCAGGCGTAATAATGATGGGGCTATCGATTGCTGTACTGTTCGTATTGCCTTGGTTAGATCGTTGTAAAGTTAAATCAGTTCGCTACCGTAGCACACTGCACAAGTTGAACATTGCTCAATTCGCAATTTCTTTCATAGTGTTAGGTTACTTAGGTGTAGTTCCTGCTACGCCGACGCTGACGATAGTTGCACAGGTGTTTACTTTCACTTACTTTGGTTTCTTTGTGGCGCTGTGGGTATACAGCAAGAATGAAAAAACTAAACCTGTTCCAGCGAGGTTGACACACTAATGAAAAAATTATTGATTGCATTAGTTGCATTAGTTGCCTTGTTGCCGACCTTGGCAATTGCCGCGAGCGGACACGTACATTTAGAAGATGCCAATGTTGATCTGCATGATAAAGCTTCTTTAGAACGTGGTGTGGACCTGTTCCAACATTACTGTTCTGGTTGCCATAGCACTCAGTATCAACGTTATGAACGTGTAGCAACCGATATCGGTATCTCTGCGGATGATATGCGTAACAAGTATATGTTCACCGATGCTAAAATTGGTGAGTTGATGCAAAACGCTATTCCACCTAAAGATGCTGCTAAATGGTTTGGTGCTACACCGCCAGACTTAACTTTAGTTGCTCGCGTGCGTGGTGAAGATTGGGTTTATTCCTATCTGAAAGGCTTCTATAAAGATCCAAGTCGCCCATTTGGTGTGAATAACACAGTATTCCCATCTGTTGGTATGCCACATGTACTTGAAGAGTTACAAGGCACACCAGTTAAACAAGAAGATGGCACTATTGTGGTGACTGGCGGTAAATTGAATGCGGAAGAATACGACCAAGCAGTACGTGATATCACTGGCTTCTTAGTTTATTCGGCTGAACCTGTTAAGCTAGAGCGTCAAGCTATGGGCTGGTGGGTACTCGGATTCCTGTTTATATTCTTTATTGTGGCCTACCTCTTGAAGAAAGAGTATTGGAAAGATGTACACTAGGCACCAATAACGGGTAAAATGTAATATCCGCATAGTGTAAACGGGGGGCTTTGCCCCTCGTTTACTTTTGTTTTATTTCGATTCTGGAGGGTATCAATGGCTGTTGCTGCCAACAAACGCTCTATCATGACACTGTTTTCAGGTGCTGATGATCTGTATAGCCATCAAGTACGTATCGTGTTAGCTGAGAAAGGGGTTACTGTTGATGTTTTACAGGTCGACCCTAACGAAATGCCTGAGGATTTGCTCGAAGTAAATCCATATAACTCAGTGCCAACTTTGGTAGACCGTGAACTCGTTTTATACGAATCACGCATTATCATGGAATATTTGGATGAGCGTTTTCCTCATCCGCCTTTGATGCCAGTTTATCCAGTGTCTCGCGGCCAAAGCCGTTTGATGATGCATCGCATCGATACTGACTGGTATTCGCTTGTTGACCGTATCCGTAAAGGTGATCGTGTTGAAGCGGCTCGTAAAGAGTTGACTGAAAGCCTGATCGCAATTGCGCCAATCTTCGGTGAAGTGCCTTACTTCATGAGCGAAGAATTTGGTCTAGCGGATTGCTACCTTGGCCCATTGTTGTGGCGCTTACCTGTATTAGGTATTGAGCTAGATAGCCGTGTAGCTAAAGATATCAAAGCGTACATGACACGTATTTTTGAGCGTGAATCGTTTAAAGCTTCTCTAACTGAAGCTGAACGCGAAATGCGCATGGGTATGTAATGAAACCTTTGACTCCAAATCGTCCTTATTTACTAAGGGCTTACTATGATTGGTTGATGGACAACCAATTGACTCCTCACGTTGTGGTGGATGCCTTTGTTGAAGGCACTCAAGTACCGCAGCAATACGTGAAGGATGGCCAGATAGTGCTGAATATCGCTGCTGGCGCAGTGGGCAATTTGCAAATTAGCAATGAGTTTGTGGAGTTCAATGCGCGTTTCGGTGGTGTTCCCCAGCAGGTGATGTTGCCAATGGCGTCGATTGTCGCTATTTATGCCCGTGAAAACGGTGCTGGCACTGTCTTCGATATTGAAGATGCTTACCTGGTGGATGATGAAGTCGATTCATCTTTATCGGTTGTTGAAACAAACGATAAAGCACCTGAGCCGACTGATGAACCACCTAAGCGTCGCAGCCATTTAACCGTCGTAAAATAACGACCGCTAAAGAGCTGTGGTGAAATGCCCAAGTTGTTTTAAAACTAAGCCAGTCCTATGACTGGCTTTTTTGTCGCTGTATTTTATCGCCGTAATTGGCTAAACCTTGAGGATAAGGTGTGGTAGCATTTGCGCCCGCATTCATCCGTCGGATATGCGTTACCTTTACCCATTTAGGCCAATGGATCTTGTATGTTGCTAATGATCGATAATTACGACTCTTTTACCTTTAACTTAGTGCAGTATTTTCAGCAGCTAGGGCAAGAGATAGTGGTCAAACGTAATGACGAAATTAGCATCGCCGAAATCGAGGCACTTGCGCCTACTCATCTGGTGATTTCGCCCGGCCCTTGCACTCCCAATGAGGCGGGGATTTCCCTTGCGGCGATTAAACATTTTGCCACGCGCATGCCGATCCTAGGTGTGTGTTTAGGGCATCAGGCGATGGCGCAGGTTTTTGGTGCCAATGTGGTGCGTGCCGAGCGGGTAATGCACGGCAAGGTCAGCGCCATTGCGCACACTGGCCAGCGGTTATTTGAGGGATTAAATCAGCCCTTAACCGTCACACGTTATCACTCGTTACTGGTTGATGCTGTGCCTGAAGGTTTTGTACTCGATGCTTGGTTTGACGATGCAATTCACGGCCGAGAAATCATGGCCATGAGCCATCAAGACTTACCGCTGTATGGGGTGCAATTTCATCCCGAATCAATTCTCACCGAGCAAGGTCTCGAACTATTAGCCAATTTTTTAGCGCAACCTGCTGTGCCTGTATAATTTCCTCGCCCTAAAAACTCCTCGTCCTAAAAACTCCCCGCACTATATTCGTACTATCAATTTCTGTTACAAGATTTATCCTTTTTTTAAGCAAGTTTAGCGATTAACTATGCTATAACTTCGGCAAAACTACGCGAATAGGCAAAACCAGCAGATCAATTAGACTGGGTCATGTAGCCATTGCGATAACAATAAAAGGAAGGACAAATGAGAAGCGTAATGCGAAATTTGGGTTTAAGTGCGTTAGCGGTTGCCGTATTGGCAGGTTGCGCAGCGACATCGACTGAAACAGCAGCTCCTGCATCATCCCCGCAAGCATTCCAAGTTCCCTTAGCCCAACCGCCACAGGTTTCACAGGCGCTTACGCTTAATCAAATTATGGCAAATCCCGATTGGATGGGGGTTTTCGCTAAGGAGGCTTACTGGAGCGACGATAGCCAAAGCGTGCTGTTTGCCCGCCAAGCGAGTGCTTCACCTCTGCGCAGTTATTATCAGCAAGGCATCAATGACAGTCGCGCCGTCGAGCTAGCGCTTGATAAATTACACGCGGCAGATCAGCAGTTTGGCGTGTTTGATCGCACTAAGTCCCACAAGGCTTATCTGTATCAGGGCAACATTTTTGTTAAGCAATTAAGCACAGGTAAAATCAGCCAACTGACTCGTCAGCGCAGTGCCATCGATGGCGTGCGTTATCTCAATAATGGCGATATCGCCTATTGGCAGGGCGACAATGTTTTCCAAATTCATCAAGACTCAGGCTTAGTCGAGCAACTTGCTGAAATTAAAATGGCGAAAGCCCCAGAAGGTGTAAAAGAGCCAACGTCTTACCTTGCCAAGCAACAGCACAGATTGATTAAGTATGTGGCGCTGCAGCAAGAGAATGCTAAAGCCAAAGCACAGTACATAGATGAATTGCAAAAAAGCGACCCGACGCTCGCCGCCAGCACTTGGTATTTAGGCGATAGCGAAGTGGTGTCAGAGCTTAGTCTGTCACCGGATGGCCGCTATATCTTACTCGCCCTGACCGATAAGAATTACACCGGCAGCAGCGAACACGACATCATGCCTAACTACTTAGGTAGCGACGGTTATATCGATCCTGTGCCAGTACGTGCACGTGTGGCTGAAGATACGCCACCAGGACAACGCTTTGTAGTGCTTGATTTAAACCAGCATAAACAAGTCGATATCACTATCGAGGGCCTGACTGGTTTTGATGAAGATGTGCTTGCCAAAGTGAAAGCTGAGAATGCTAAAGCGAAAGGCGAAACTTACCAAAGCACTAAAGCGCCACGCAAGATTCAGTTGATGCAGGATTGGGGCTGGACCCAAAGCGCGATTCAGTGGCATGAATCGGAAGATAAATTAGCCCTGATGCTAGAAGCCACCGATAACAAAGATCGCTGGATCGCCAGTGTCGATTT
Source organism: Shewanella sp. SP1S1-7 (assembly GCF_031932105.1). Classification (NCBI taxonomy): domain Bacteria; kingdom Pseudomonadati; phylum Pseudomonadota; class Gammaproteobacteria; order Alteromonadales; family Shewanellaceae; genus Shewanella; species Shewanella sp. SP1S1-7. The sequence continues at coordinate 45,146 of NZ_JAUOEU010000014.1, read as the reverse complement.
AGCTAAAGGTAAATTCACCACCGAACATCGTTTGCATGACGACGCTTGGGTGAATTACGACTACAACCAATTCGGTTGGTTGCCGGGGACGGATTCTCTGTACTATTTGTCGGAAGAATCAGGTTATTCGCAGCTCTATGTGAAAGGACTCGGTGAAAAGCCGCGCGCCTTAACCCAAGGCAAGTTTGTGGTGAGCGACATCCAGCTGTCACCGGACGCAAATTACATCTACTACAAAGCTAACCAAACTCACCCTGGCATTTATAACGTTCACCGGGTGAACTTAGCCACAGGCAAAAATGAGCAATTAACGCAGTGGGATGGCAACTTAGATTACAGCCTAAGTCCTGATGGCACTCAGCTACTACTCAATGCTTCACGCCGTACTCAGCCCAATGAGCTTTATGTTCAACCTATTGGCGGTGAGTTAAAGCAACTGACGTCTTACACCAGCGATGCCTTTAAAAACTATCCATGGCAAGCGCCAGAAGTGGTCGCTGTACCTTCAAGCCATGGTGCCGGCAAGGTGTACGCCCGCGTCTATTTGCCACAAGGCTATGATAAATCCCGCGCCGAGAAATACCCTGCGGTGATTTTCAACCACGGCGCTGGTTATCTGCAAAATGCTGACTATGGCTTTAGCGGTTACTTCCGCGAGTTTATGTTCCACAACCTGCTGACTCAGCAAGGTTATGTGGTGATGGACATGGATTACCGTGGCTCTAAAGGTTATGGCCGAGATTGGCGCACCGCGATTTATCGCAATATGGGTCATCCAGAAGTGGAAGACTTAAAGGATGGCGTTAGCTGGATGGGAACCAATACGAATGTTGATACGGAGCGTGTCGGGACTTATGGTGGTTCCTACGGCGGATTCTTAACCTTTATGTCATTGTTCACTGCACCAGATCTGTTCCAAGCAGGAGCCGCACTGCGTCCTGTGGCGGACTGGGCACATTATAATGCGCCTTATACCTCCAACATCTTAAATACGCCTGATGTCGATCCTATCGCCTATGAGCGCAGCTCTCCGATTGAGCATGCTCAAGGATTAACGAAACCACTGCTTATTATGAGTGGCGTTATGGACGACAACGTTTTCTTCCAAGACAGCGTGCGTATGGTGCAGCATTTGATCGAACTGGAAAAACCGACCTTTGAAACGGCGATTTATCCTGTCGAGCCCCATGGTTTCCGTCAGCCTTCTAGCTGGTTAGACGAATACCGCCGCATCTATAAGTTATTCGAACAAGAACTCAAATAACTCAGCTCGACTTCCTGTAAAGGCCTCTATGTGAGGCCTTTTTATTGGCCAACTGAGTAGGAAATATCCGATATAACACTATGTTTGTGTTCTGCGACTTTGCGTTATTGCTAAGATTAAGTGTATGTGCTGAAATTGTAATGATTTTGAGAGTTTGATTGTTTTGACGTCACTCGGGCATTAGCGATATAGGAAAGATTTATAGTGGCGATTTCGGTTGCGGGCGGTGTAAGACCCGGCAAAATTATAGAGATAGAGCACAGACTCTATCAGCAATTGATCCTCGGAAAGCATAAAGCGAGCCCGACTCTTTTGGATGATCTCGACCTTGAATTAGAGGCCGATGCGAATAAGTTAGATGTTGAGCGCGAAGCGATTTTAGCGCGTTTAATGAAACAAATTAAAGCCAAAGAAGTGTTCGAAGCCGTGTCGAGCCAGCTGCATGAAACGGTCAATAATGCCATCGAGCATCAACTCGCGTCCCCCGAACTGGTTCTGGCTAAGTCAGAGATCAATGAATCGCAAATTCTATTGCTGGAATTACTGCTGGCAAAAAATCTTGATGCGACGCGATTAAGACCGCTGATCAGTAACTTAAGTTGGTTGTGCCGCGATTTGACCAATATGGTCAACAGCCCGTCTTTTCGTGCCCGCCGGCCTCAGAGCTCAGATGTGCGAGTCACTGATATCAAATTGGTGATGAATTACATCGGCATCGAAAACCTGCGAACGATTATCCCTTATTTTTGCCTGCGCAATTGGCTGCCGAGCGCCAATGCTAAGTTGTTGTGGACTACCCGTAAATTATGGCGCTACAGCATAGTCAGTGGCATAGCCGCCAATGCGTTGGCTCAGCTTCATAATACTGACTCAGCCTTAGTTTATAGTAGTGCCTTGCTCAATCAATTAGGCACCTCGGTTGTGCTGAGTTTGAGTGCCCGCTTATTCGATCAAACCTGGGGAGCGTGGATAAGGGAGGCCAGCAGCAGCCGTGATAAGGAAGTGTATGATGCTGTGATTGCCACTGAGTTTCCGGCCAAAGCGGTGTTTGAACAAGTGTTAAGCCATGGTCATAAACTTAACTGGCAGCTATTAGAGTTACTTAAGTTTGAAGCGAGCCCTTTGACTGGGTTATTGAAGGAGTTAGACCTGACTTTAAGCTATCGAGAATTGTCACCGCAGGCCGCATTAGTCGCGCGGGCAAACTGTTATGCTAAGGTGGTGTTACTCGAAGAGATGCGTCAAATCGATCCCCAAGAAAAGCGTTTAATGTTCGATTATTACGAGTTAACTGAGCAAGAAGTGCTGCGCTTAAAAGCACAGAATTATAGGAAGTTAGATCTGCTGTAGTCCACGACCTGCGACTTGAGCGTCGGGATGGCGGCGTTTAAGTAGAGGAAGGGATATGCCAAGCTGGCAAGCATCTGTACTGAATACTATTTTATCTTATGTCGCTAGGCCATCCATCAGTCGCGGCAAGGCCAAAGTCCCCCTAGCGCAAGTGCGTAAAAAGTTGCTTGATCTCGATAAACGTTGGCTTCCTTGGCCGAATAAGTTAGTCAGTGCCACCATCCCTTTGCAACACTCTAGCTTGCTGCACTATGTGCTTCTCAATGAGCAAACTCGCCTTGGCAATCTGTTTTATATCCGTGGCGGAGGCTTTTGTTTTAAAACGCCCCACGCCCACGCAAGATTGATCGCAGATATCAGCCAACGTTGTCAATTGGATGCCTATATTCCTGATTATCGTCTCGCACCTGAGCATCCTTTTCCTGCGCCATTTGATGATGTGCTTGAAGCCTATAAGCAATTAATCACGCTTAAGGGCGCTGAGAATGTGATCCTCATGGGCGACTCTGCTGGCGGCAATTTAGCCCTGAGCTTGTTGCTGGAATTAAAGCGTTTAGCCCTGCCTTTGCCGACGGCTTGTATCTTGTTATCTCCCGCGTTGGATTTAGCACTAACCGGAGATACTGAGCTGATACTCGCAGCTGACGATCCCTTCTTCACCATCGAAGCTTTGCTGCGTTTACGTGGCGCCTATCTTGCTGGGGCAGACCCTATGTCAGCAAAGGTTTCACCCTTGCAGGGAAACTTAGCTGATCTGCCGCCCATCTTAGTGATTGCGGGTACGCGGGAACTCTTATTGCAGGATTCTGAGCGCTTAGTCACCCAAGTTAAAGCCTGTGGCGGCGAGATAACAGGCTGTTTTTACCCTAACATGCCCCATGTGTTTCCCTTGTTCGATTTATTGCCCGAAGCCCTTGAGGCGAGGTCGAAAATTAGCCATTTTGTGCTTTCACACTTGATTCGTTAAAATGGTGTAGTTATTCACATTCAGTGAATAGCTAGCAAAATGAGGGGTAAATAACTTTTTTTCTGACTAATTATGCTGCAAGCCACGGGTTTAAACGCTTGTATAGTTCTTAAACTGCAATCTTTATGCACTTTGGGTAGAAGAGCTAGGATTGATGTTTGTGAAAAACTGGTATTTTGATCACATTTTCGCTAATAATGGTTATTAATAGACACAAGCAATCCCAGTATCACTAACTCTAGATAAAGATACCTATGGGACTCTGACGGCCCCGATGCCGTTAAACAAACACAAAGGACGAAGAAGAATGAGCATTGATATGAAGTTAGACCGTGCCCAGTTTGACGCAGTTATGGTGCCTAATTATGCGCCTGCTGCTGTGATCCCTGTTCGTGGCGAAGGAAGCCGAGTTTGGGACCAAGAGGGTAACGAGTTTATCGATTTTGCTGGCGGTATTGCGGTAAATTGCTTAGGTCACTGTCATCCTGCTCTTGTGAATGCCCTTAAAACACAAGGCGAAAAATTATGGCATCTGTCAAACGTAATGACGAACGAGCCTGCCTTAGAATTAGCGACTAAATTAGTCAACAGCACGTTTGCCGACAAAGTGTATTTTGCCAACTCTGGTGCCGAAGCCAACGAAGCCGCATTGAAACTTGCCCGTCGTTACGCCTTAGAAAAACACGGCGTTGAAAAAGACGAAATCATAGCATTTGATAAAGCCTTCCACGGCCGTACCTTCTTCACCGTGAGCGTCGGTGGACAAGCTGCCTATTCCGATGGTTTTGGTCCTAAGCCGCAGAGCATTACTCACCTGCCATTTAACGATGTTGCCGCATTAGAAGCCGCAGTAACGGACAAAACCTGCGCCATCATGCTTGAGCCGCTGCAGGGCGAGGGCGGTATTATTGATGCCGATCCTGCATTCCTGAAAGCCGTGCGTGAACTGGCTAACAAGCACAATGCGCTAGTGATTTTTGATGAAGTGCAAACGGGTGTGGGTCGTACTGGCGAACTGTACGCTTACATGGGGACTGAAATCGTACCTGACATTTTAACCACAGCTAAAGCACTCGGTGGTGGTTTCCCTATCGCAGCTATGCTGACAACCGCTGAGATTGCTGAACATCTAAAAGTGGGCACTCACGGTTCTACCTACGGTGGTAACCCATTAGCCTGCGCTATTGGTAATGCTGTGTTAGACGTAGTGAACACGCCTGAAGTGTTGGACGGCGTTAAACATCGCGAGCAGTTATTGCGCGATGGTTTGAACAAAATTAATGAAAAATATCATGTATTTTCAGAAGTACGCGGTAAAGGTTTGCTGTTAGGGGCAGTTCTTAATGAACAATACCAAGGCCGTTCACGCGACTTCTTGGTGGCCTCTGTCGCTGAAGGCTTAATGAGCCTGATGGCGGGTGCTAACGTGGTACGTTTTGCTCCTTCTCTGGTGATCCCTGAGGCAGATATTGCTGAAGGTCTAGCTCGTTTTGAACGTGCTGTGGCGAGCATTGCTGCCGCCTAAATGACCAAAGGAGTGCTGAATTTATTCGCACTCCTTTTTTGTCAGGGAATACTTACGTGCATCATTACCTGTCTTTTTGAAGAGAGGCGCCTTGATGCACGGCAAGCCAAAGTGAGGAGACACTAAGATGTTAATCATACGTCCTATTCAGGCTGGCGATTTTGAAGCCTTATATCAAATTGCCGAAGAGTCTGGTCATGGTTTTACGTCATTACCCGTGAATGCCGATTTGCTCAGACATAAAATTGCGCGAGCAGAAGCCTCATTCGTCAAAACTGTCGATGCGCCCTTCGATGAAGGTTATTTGATGGTGCTGGAAGATACCGATACCCGTGAAGTGGTGGGGACGTGCGCTATCGAAGCAGCCGTGGGAATGGAAGATGCTTTCTACCATTATCGACTCGGTACCGAAGTCTATCATTCCGAACAAATTGACGTGCGTAACGAGGTCGAAACCCTCACCCTTTGCCATGATTACACGGGCGCCGCCGAAATGTGCACCCTGTTTTTGCGTGAAGCGTATCGCAAGGGCAACAATGGCCGCATGTTATCCCGCAGTCGCTTTCTGTTTTTAGCGCAACATGCAAAGCGTTTTGGCGAAACTGTGATTGCCGAAATGCGCGGTGTGAGCGATGCCGATGGTCATTCACCTTTCTACGGCTGGCTGCAAAAACACTTTTTAGGCATTGATTTTATTCAGGCGGATTATCTTTCTGGTTTGGGTAAAAAGGCATTCATGGCCGAAATGATGCCACGAAATCCGGTATATGTTTGTCTATTGCCGGAAGAAGCGCAGAAAGTGATTGGCGAAGTGCATACCAATACCCGTCCCGCATTAAGTCTGCTGCAGGCCGAAGGTTTTAGATGCCGCGGTTACGTGGATATTTTTGATGGTGGTCCAACGGTTGAGTGTCGTTTATCGGACATTCGCGGCGTGCGAGAAAGCCGTCTGTTGACCGTCGATATTGGTGAGATGGCCGAAGCCGACACTCAATTTATTATCTCAAATACTCAATTAGCCAATTATCGAGCGACGTCTGCCGCACTGGCTGTGGACGACAAATCCGAACACATCATTATCAGCCCTGAGCTGGCAGCGGGTTTGTTACTCGCAAAAGGCGATCAAATCCGTATTTTGGCAATGTAGGAATAGCAAATGACACATTATATTCAAGGTCAGTGGCATGCTGGCAAAGGTCATGACGTGGCCTCAATTAACCCAGCCAATGCTCAAACTATTTGGACAGGCAAAACGGCTACAGCAGAACAAGTTAACGCCGCCGTTGATGCCGCGCGCGCCGCGCAGTTTGATTGGTTTATGTTAGGTTTCGATGCGCGTTTAGCCATAGTCGAAGCGTATAGCAGCCAACTTGAAGCCAACAAAGCGGAACTGGCTGAAACGATTGCCCAAGAAACCGGTAAACCTCAGTGGGAAACGGCGACCGAAGTCGGCGCCATGATAGGCAAAATTGCGCTATCAGCCGCGGCTTACAATAAACGTACGGGCACAGAAGCCAACGATACGCCAGCGGGACGCGCGGTTATCCGCCATAAGCCCCACGGTGTTGTGGCGGTTTTCGGTCCTTACAATTTCCCAGGTCATTTGCCGAACGGCCACATAGTCCCTGCGCTGTTGGCGGGGAATACTGTGATTTTTAAACCTTCTGAATTGACGCCTAAAGTTGCTGAGCTGATGGTTAGCCTATGGGATAAAGCGGGTCTGCCTGCTGGCGTGCTTAACTTAGTCCAAGGTGAAGTGGATACGGGTAAAGCATTGGCTTCTCACCCGCAGCTCGATGGTCTGTTCTTTACTGGCAGCTCACGCACGGGTCATTTTTTACATCAACAATATGCCGGTCATCCGGGCAAGATTTTAGCACTTGAGATGGGTGGCAATAACCCACTGATCATTAAAGGTGTGCAGGATATCAAAGCTGCCGTGCACGATATTTTGCAGTCGGCTTATATCTCATCTGGCCAACGTTGTACTTGTGCGCGCCGTCTATATGTAGAGCAAGGCGAGCAGGGCGATGCCTTGATTGCCATGTTAGCCGCTGCGGTCAAACAGATTAAAGTTGGCCCTTGGAACGCGCAGCCACAACCTTTTATGGGCTCAATGATTTCTGAAACTGCCGCCAAAGGTATGGTTGCGGCGCAGACAAATCTGCAGAACTTGGGCGGCGTGTCGTTAGTCGAGTTAACCCATCTAGAAGCGGGTACGGGCTTAGTCTCTCCTGGCCTTATCGATGTGACGGCTATCGATGTTTTGCCGGATGAAGAATACTTCGGACCTCTGCTACAGCTGGTGCGTTATAGCGATTTCGATCAAGCGATTAAACTGGCTAACCAAACGCGTTATGGTTTGTCAGCGGGTTTACTGGCCGATAGCCGTGAAGATTATGACTATTTCCTCGCGCGCATTCGTGCTGGGATTGTTAACTGGAACAAACAAATCACTGGCGCATCGGGCGCGGCACCTTTTGGTGGCGTAGGTGCATCGGGTAATCACAGAGCGAGCGCTTTCTATGCCGCCGATTACTGTGCTTATCCCGTCGCTTCGGTCGAGGCCGATGCAGTGAGCTTACCTGCGACATTAAGCCCAGGTTTGAGCTTGTAAGCGGGTAGAGATTTAACTTTTATCTGGTAAAGAGTACGTGGTAAAGAGGAGGAAGGACGAATGTTCTTCCTTTCTAATAACAAGCAGTAACGTAACTTGAGCTTCTACTGTGGGTATGTGTGACGCTGCAACAGTGGCATCTAGGTCGTTACATTTAGTGTTCGCGGCAAAATAACAGCAATAACCGCAGCACAATAAAAGGAGTTTTTATGCATACCGACATCAACGCGTTATTTGCCGCCCTGTGGCAAGACTATATTCAAATGACCCCTTCTGCGGCAAAAGTGCACGCGCTGCTGGGCCATGGTAAGCCAATCATCAACGATCATATTGCCTTGCGTACTTTCAACATCGCTAAGGTGAATTTGGATGTGCTCGCTAAGCATTTCACTTCACTTGGTTATGTCGCTTGCGGTGATTATAAGTTTGAACAGAAAAAACTGATCGCTAAGCATTTTGAACACCCAGATTCGACTCAGCCTAAAGTGTTTATCTCTGAGCTGTTAGTTGAAGAATTTAGCCCTGCGCTACAAGAGACCATTCAAGGCTTAATCGCCCAAGTGGATGTAGCGGCGACAACGGCGGACAACTTTATTTACTCGGGTCGCCATTGGTCTTTAGATTCTAAAACCTATCAGGATTTATTAACTGAGAGCGAATATGCGGCTTGGGTAGCGGCTTTTGGCTATCGCGCTAACCATTTCACTGTGTCTATCAATCACCTCGACGGTTTTGAAACCTTAGAGTCAGTGAATGATGCACTGAAGCAAGCGGGCTTTGTACTCAATGGTTCAGGTGGCGAGATCAAAGGTTCGCCAGAAGTGTTATTAGAGCAATCGTCGACTATGGCCGATAAGATTGGCCTTGAATTCACCGATGCGACAGTGGAAATTCCAAGTTGTTTCTATGAGTTTGCGCTGCGTTATCCTATGGCCAATGGTGAGCTGTATACTGGCTTTGTGGCTGCGTCTGCCGACAAGATTTTTGAAAGTACGAACGTGAATAAGGCTTAACGTGAATAAAGCCTAACGTCATCAGACATTAAGGATAAAAAACGCCATCAATTCGATGGCGTTTTTTTTATGAGTATTTTAAAGAGAGCATTTAACGCTGAGCATGTTAAGCGAGACTAACTGAAGGTCAGTTCGATTCTCAGTCCACCTAAGCGAGTGCTGTGGCTAAACTTAAGCTCAATCTCATACTGTTCGGCAATTTCCTTCACTATCGACAAGCCTAAGCCGTGCCCCATTACAGACTCATCTAATCGAGTGCCTCTTTGAGTGAGTTTATCGAGTTCATCATCGGCAACCCCTGGACCATCATCATCGATACAAAGGCAGAGACGCTCCTGTTGGCGTGATAACTGAATGCTGACTCGGCTCTGGGCCCATTTAAAGGCGTTGTCCAGCAGATTGCCTAGGAGCTCCATGCCATCTTCCCTGTGGATCGGCAGCCTGAGAATATTAGGGTCGAGTTCGAAAGCACATTCGATGGTTTTATTGCGGTGAACCTTGTTTAAGGTGTTGGCTAGGCTGTGTAAATCCCTTGGGATAACCAATTGCGCCGCAGGAAGCATATCGCCTGTGATCCTTGCCGCCGCCAGTTTGCGCTCGACCATCTTGTGGATAGAATCCAGCTGTTGCTGCAAGGCAATGGCGGTTTCAGGATCTTTAAGACCAAGGGCTTCGACCTGTTGCTGCATCACGGCCAGCGGGGTTTTAAGCCCATGGCTTAAGTTACCTAAGTTATTGCGGCTACGCTCAATTTGCTTGGCGGTGTACTCGAGTAACTCGTTGTAAGTCTTCGCTAGTGGCTGCACTTCGGGGGGAATATTATTCAGCTCCAGCGCGTTAATCTCGCCTTCTCTTAGCCGCGAAAGCGCGTGCTGAATATGCTTAACTGGCTTAAAGGATTGGCGCAGGATCAGGAAGATCCCCGCGATCATAGCAACCAACATCGCCAGATTGATCCCAAGCTTAGTGCCATAGACTTCGCTAAACACGCGTCTGCCGATACTCAAATCTTGGGCAACGGTTAAGGTGGCACTGACATTGGCGCTACTGGAATTTAATCCCAGTGATAACAGCTGCATATCGTTATTTTTTGGCCCTTTAGCTTGCCAGACACGGGTTTTATTTGGCGCGAGTGGCTCGATATCTAACTGCATATCCCACAGGGAGCGCGAGCGAATGACTTCATTGGGCAGGTTAAGCTGGAAATAGCGGCCTGAATAGGCGGGCTTGTAGAAACTGGAAAGCTGGCTTTGATCTATGCTGATGTCCCCATCGTGGATATGGGTTGCCAACATAATATGTTCGAGATCTTCTTCTAAGCGATTGATAATAGAGTCATGGAAGGCCTGACGCAGCATGGACTCAAACAAGATGAGCCCAATGACTGTGCCTATTACCAGTAAGCCCGTTAACCATAAACTGAGCTTAGTGCGGATCGAGATCATTCAATAATGCCGTGGAAGATATAACCTTGGCCGCGACGGGTTTCGATAGCGGTTTTGCCTAATTTCTTACGTAAGTGGGTCACATAAACTTCGACCACATTACTCTCTTTTTCATCGTCAAACTGATACAGCTTATCGGTGAGCTGTGTCTTAGATAACAGCTTCTTAGGCGACATCAGGAAGATCTTCAATAATCTGAATTCCATCGCCGTCAGTTCAAACAATTGGTCTGCCACTTTCACCGTTTGCTCGGCTTCGTCTAAGATCACGCCGCCATAGCTCAATTGCTTGCTAGAAGTGTTCAAGCGACCATGGGCACGGTGGATAAGGGCTTGAATACGCGCCAATAATTCCTGTGCGTGGAAAGGCTTGCCTAAGTAATCGTCGGCGCCAGCATTAAAGCCTTCGACTTTTTCATGCCATTGACTACGAGCGGTCAGCATGATGACTGGGGTGCTGATCCCTTGATTACGCCAGCCTTCGAGCAGTTCGAGGCCGTTGCCGTCGGGCAAGCCTATATCTAAGATCACACAATCGTATTGGGTTTCTTTGATCAGATAATCGGCTTCAAGCGCTTTGTCTGTAATATCGGTCACATAGCCAGCGAGTTTGAGTTGTTTCTCCAGCTCGGTGACTAGCATAGGGTTATCTTCAACGAGTAACAGTTTCATGTTTTCGACATTCGCTCGGTAATGCTATTGAGTGATCGGCTTGACCATTGGTTGCATCAATACTGAGATTGACGATTTGGCCACGCTGAACTTTGATTTGCAAATCATAGCGCCATTTATGATCTTCTTGATAGAGATGAGCATCAATTAGTTCACCTTGGCAAAACTGATTTACTACGGCGAGTGTACCGTTTAAGGACAGTATTTGCCCAGAGTTGACGAGTGCCTTGGCTTGATAGTGTTCTAATTCAATAGGTTCGGCATTCAATTGCATTGGATGCACCAGCGTGAACAGGCTGAAAAAACAGATTAAAAACAGCCGTTTCATTTGAGCTCTCCAATAAAAAATGGCCTAGAATTTATTCTAGGCCACTTTAATAAGGCAGGCTTAAATCAAGCTGAAGACTAACTTAACGGGTACCGTATACCACGATGGTCTTACCATGAGCTTGGATCAAATTCTGTTCTTCTAACATCTTCAAGATACGACCCACAGTTTCCCGTGAACAGCCAACGATTTGGCCTATCTCTTGACGTGTGATCTTAATCTGCATGCCATCAGGATGCGTCATAGCATCAGGCTGTTTCGCCAGATGTAACAGCGTTTGGGCAATGCGGCCAGCCACGTCTAAGAATGCGAGGTTACCCACTTTCTGGCTGGTGCTTTGTAGGCGATAGGCCATTTGCGCAGACAGCTTCATCAGAATTTCAGGGTTAACTTGAATTAACTGTCTGAATTTCTTGTATGAAATCTCAGCGATTTCACAAGCTTGCTTAGCACGAACCCATGCAGTACGTTCGGCTTGTTCTTCAAACAAACCTAGTTCACCGATAAAGTCACCTTGATTCAGATAAGAAAGGATCATCTCCTTACCTTCTTCATCTTTAATCAATACCGCTACAGAACCTTTTACTATGTAATAAAGAGTATCTGAATCTTCACCAGCATGAATAAGAGTGCTCTTTGCAGGGTACTTATGAATGTGACAGTGTGATAAAAACCATTCCAAAGTTGGATCAGGTTTTGGCTTACCAATCAGAGCCATGTTGGTGTTCCTCGATTGATTAAAACGAAAGTAAGAGTATTCTAAATAAGCATTTTACGTCAATTAAACTAACAAAAACTTGATGGAAGTCTTACTTTAGAATAAGTGAATAAATGCAATTAACCATCTAAAATTAGAGCTTATTTTGCTACTTTAGTGATTTAAGTCAACTAAATCGGCGTGAAACTCGCTGGATTCACTTAACTCTGTCGAGTTAATCACATCTTACCAGTCTAATTAAGCCGTTTTATTATAGATTATGGATAAAACAGGCCCCTAAATTACAGTATAAGATGTTTCACTTTTTAAATTCGGCGCTTATTTGCTTCAACTTCCCCCATTATCCTGAGGTTTGTGTGTATTTAGGCTCGACTTATGGGGTTAATTCTGGCTAACTTTGTGGGCAGTCGCTTTCAAGAGAGGTAAGCAAGTGAAATACAGATTATGGGTTTTAGGTGCAGGTTTAAGCTTAACAATCGGGCTTAGCTCTGCGGCGCACGCATTTTCTATCCCGCAGCCTGCTGCCGAACTCGCAGCCAGTAAGTTTGTGCATATACAGGTGACGGCAGAGCAAGGCGACGCCGATGCCCAATTTTTGCTGGGATTAATGTATCTTTCTGGCCGTTTTGTGGCGCAAGAAGTGCCCTCTGGTTTGCACTGGATTTCACTTGCCGCCGAGCAGCAACATGAAAAAGCCCAGCAAACCTTAGCCGACCTGTCTTTTGAAGGCCAATTAATCAAGCGAGACTTATCCGTGGCCGAGCATTGGTATCGAGCCTTGAGTGAGCAGGGCAGTCGTTGGGCACAATTCCGTTTAGGCTTTATTTATGCTTCTGGCGGCGATGGCGTGCAACGTAACTGTGGTAAAGCGGTCGAGCAATTTTCCCAAGTGGGTGATGATGTTGCCTTAGGTAATGTGGCGTGGATTTTAGCGACTTGCCCAGAAGCTGAGTATCGCGATGGTAATAAAGCGGTCGAGTTGTCCTTAAAGTTGCTCAAAGTGAATGAAAACGACCCGACAAATTTAGATAATCTGGCGGCGGCTTATGCCGAAGTCGGCGATTTTGGTGCGGCAATTTCGACGCAACAAAAAGCAATTGAAGCGTTAAAGATGAGCGCCGAAATGACTAAGACAGATGAATTTATGCAGCGTTTACAAACCTACGAGCAAAAGCGTGCGTATCGCGAAACCTTACGTTTACTCGAATAAGGCATTGTTTATTGGGTCGGTTTAATTAAGCTCTATTGGTTTATTCATGTGTTAATTGATGCATAGATATAAATTGAAAATAAAGCCTGAGTGGATACTCGGGCTTTTTTGTTTTTGATCTACGCTAATCGAGCGTCCAAGAATGTAGGATGTGATATTCCACACCCGTGCTTGTGCTTTTTGAATGATATAAATGCAAACATTCGGGCGTTAACGTTAGCGTATTCATGTCCTTGAGTTGCAATAACGCCGACTCATTTAGCGTCCATTCTTTAGCCTTCCTAAATAAACTGATGTGCGGGCAAAAGTGGTGTTCACTGCTATGCAATTGCAGGCGGCCTGCGATTGCTTGCGTCTGCTTAGCTAATTGCGCTAACGGCGGCTCAACGTCATCGCCTTTCAAGCAACAAACTTGGGCATTGGGCCATAAGTCGAGCAGGTTAATCTGAACGCTGAATCTAGGCTTAGCTAAGCAGTCAATCGCATCAAGGAGGGCGATGCGTTGCTCGTCGTCAACTTGCCCTAAAAAGCAGAGCGTTAAATGCATATTACTGACGCTAACCGCTTTCGCCTCAGGATTGAGGTGACAAATTAGCTGCTGTTGTACATCACTCAGCCTTGTCATTTGTGCAGCGGTAGGCGCGAAGCCGAGAAATAGCCTTTGTTGCATCGGTTTATCATCCTTTGTGGGGCTCAACACGGATTATCTCAGGGAACACTTTGACGTTTAGCGTCTTTGAGCGTTAATCTAGTTGTTGAATTTATCGGCTAATTTGCGACTCAAGCAGACGTTTAATTTACTGTGAGCCTATACTCAATATACGTCGATAATACCTTAAATGGATTTTTAGGTAAGGAAGTCACTTTTCATGTTAGTAGGTTTAGCAAATCCACTCCAACAGGCCTTGGTGAGTATTTTTAGTGAGTCTCCGCTAGAAACCTTAGAGCAAAATGTTGACCGAGCACTTGAGACCATCACTTTGCAGCTGCATTGTGACGGAGTATTTGTATTGACTGGCAGCCAGTCTCTGGATCGTTTACGCACGCGTAATTTGTATCTAAAACCCCAATTTGCCAAAGGCCAACAAACCCGAGTCTGGCCCTTGGCACGCATGCCATTCTTTCGCTCCCTTGTCCGCACCCCGCGACTATTAAATCTGCCCGATGTGAATACCTTACCCGCCGATGCACAGGCCGAGCGAACGCTATTAAGAGATTGGGACGTCAAAAGTTTATTGGTATTGCCACCTGTGGTATTTGGCGAAACGCGTATTGCGCTGGGTGCAGTCAATTGCTCCGAGTGTTGCGAATGGAGCGAAGAGTTTATAAGTGAGTTTAACCACGCCGCTGTGATGATTGGCTCGGCGATGGAACTGACGCGTATCGCCCTGAGCATGCTCGCCAGTGAGCATAAATACTGTGAAGTCTTCAATCAGTTACCCTTAGCCTGTGCCTTGTTAGATAAATATAATCAATTGACTATGCTCAATAAAGTCGCCCTGCAAACGCTGCCAATCCAACATGGTTATGATTTATTCGACATGGTGCGTGAGGAAGAACATGCCATGTTAACTGATACCTTGCATGTGGTACGTGAAGGCGTGCTTGGTCAGGCTTGGTGTGAATTACCGTTAAAATCTATCCATCAACTGGCTTGGTTGAAACTCAGTTTTAGCCAGATCAGTGGCGATAAAGATACCTTAGTCATGATTGCCGAAGATGTCAGCGAGAAGTATCGTCTAGCCGATGAGCTGTCGTTCCATGCCAATTATGATGCGCTCACAGGATTGCCCAATCGGTTACATTTCGAAGCCCTATTAGAAAACCTGCTGCACGCCCACGACGATATGCCTATTTGCGTGGCGTTTCTCGATTTAGACCAATTCCAAGTCATCAACAATATTAGTGGCCATCAGGCGGGCGATAAGCTGCTTTGCCAAGTGGCATTACGCTTAAAACAGCTCGTGCGTAAGGGCGATATCGTCGCCCGTTTAGGTGGCGATGAGTTTGGTATCTTGATGCATTATTGCAATGTGGACTCGGCAAAACAAATCGCTAAACGTATCTGTACCCAATTGGCGAACCATGAATTTATATGGGAAGGCCGCAGTCACAATGTCAGTGTCAGTATGGGGATTGCTAAACTCGATAAAAAAGCCGCCGACATTTATACCGTGATGAGTCAGGCCGATGCTGCGTGTCGCTTGGCGAAAGATCAAGGCCGTAATGGCTGGCATTTATACAGTGCGAGCGATCCTAAAATGAACCGTCTCTATACCGAGATGATGGCGTCAGTGGACATAGTCGGCGCACTGGCGTTAAACCAATTTGAGCTTTATTTTCAAAGCATAGTGCCATTAAACCGTGAGGAGTCAGGTCTGCATTTAGAGATCTTACTGCGCATGGTGCAGGCCAACGGCACTATTGTGTCACCAGCCATCTTCTTGCCCGCCGCCGAGCGATATAACTTAGCTTCTAAGGTCGACTTGTGGGTGATCGATAACTTGCTCAAGTGGGGCGGTTGCCATTTAGATATCTGGCAGCAATTGGATCTCGTGTCGGTGAATTTGTCGGCGACTTCTTTGGGCGACTTTGAGTTTATGAACTGGCTAGAAATGCGTTTGATGGCCGAACCTGAGCTGGTGGACAAGCTTTGCATCGAGATCACTGAAACCGCAGCCGTGAGTCAGCTCGATCAAGCGACAAAGTTACTCGATATACTGCGCCCGCTTAATTGTAAGTTAGCCCTTGATGACTTTGGGGCTGGCTTTTCTAGCTTCGCCTACCTTAAGCGCCTTAATGTGGACTTTGTGAAGGTGGATGGTCAGTTTGTGGTGAACATCTGCGAAGACAGTGCGGATCAGGCGATCGTCAAATCGATTTGCCAACTCGGCCAAGATATGGGCTTTGATGTGGTTGCCGAATTTGTCGAATCCCAAGATATTGGCCGGAAACTGCAAACCCTTGGCGTCGACTATGCCCAAGGTTACGCCATCAATAAACCGATACGGTTAGCTGAGCTAACGTCAGGGCTCAGCCGACCTTGGCTCGAAAAACGTGAGACCTTTGCCGCCTATCCACAGCTCTAGTGTTTGGTACACTTAACTGCCGAGCCGGATTATGTTGCAGTGAAATGGTACTCACCGTCGATTGTTAGTACACTGACGGCCTGTGTTGGCCGCTGATGTCTTTTTCTTGAACTCTCTACCTATTCATAGCTTATTAGCACCGCTGCGTGCGGCTTTTTCTCGTCACGCTCAAGTGATCCTCGAGGCACCGACAGGTGCGGGTAAATCTACCGCGTTACCTTTGGCTATGTTGGATTGGCCAGAAATCAGCGGACGCATTTTAATGCTCGAACCTCGGCGTGTCGCGGCGCGCAGTGTGGCGCACTATATTGCCCATTGTCGCCAGCAAAAGGTGGGGCAAGAAGTGGGCTATCGCGTGCGCGGTGAAGCTAAAATCAGCGCCAATACCCGCTTAGAGATTGTCACCGAAGGCATACTCACGCGGATGATCCAGCAAGATCCCGAATTAACTGGGATTGGAATGATCATCTTCGATGAGATCCATGAACGCCACCTCACCACCGATTTAGGCCTCGCCTTAGCGCTCGAAGTGCAAGCCTCACTGCGGGACGATTTAAAGATATTAGCTATGTCGGCAACCTTATCAGGCCTTGCCTTGGGCGAATTGATGCCAGAGGCAGTGACCTTACACAGTGAAGGCCGCAGTTTTCCCGTTGAGGTTGAATATCGCCCTGTGCCGACGCAGCAGCATTGGATCGATCATCTTGGCCGCTGCGTACTCGATCTGGTCTCTGCCAGTAGTGCCAACGTTGATAAAACGGCTAGCAATAACGCCGTGCTCGTCTTCTTACCTGGAAAAGGCGAAATCTCACGACTGCAGCAGTTTCTGCGTGAGCGCTTAGCCCAAGATGCCTTTCTGATTTGCCCCCTTTATGGTGAGCTTTCGGGTGCTGAGCAAGATAGCGCGATTGCGGCAACCACAGATGGCAGGCGCAAAATCGTGCTAGCGACTAACGTGGCGGAATCGAGCTTAACCATTGAAGGTATAGGTTTTGTCATCGACAGCGGCTATAAACGTCAGGCCAGTTTTAACCCTAAAACTGGTGTCACTCGCTTAGGCTTAAAACGCATTAGCCAAGCTTCGGCAACTCAGCGCAGTGGCCGCGCCGGACGTTTATCTGCGGGTGTGTGCGTGCGTTTGTGGAGCCAAGAAGAACATGGCCGCATGCTCAGGGCCGATGAACCCGAGATCAGCCAAGCGGATCTGGTGGCTATGGCCCACGATTGTGCTTACTGGGGCGCAAAATCCTTCAGCGACTTGATGTTGTTAACGCCGCCACCGAGTGTGAATGAGGCGCTGGCGTGGCAATTACTGCAGCGCTTAGGCATGGTCGATGGCCAAAATAAACTCACTTCCCACGGTAAAGCGGCCTATGAGCTGGGGTGTCACCCCAGGCTTGCCCATATGCTATTGGGCGCGACAAGCTTAGGCGCTGATTATGAGCAAACTGCGCAATTGGGCAGTTTGGCCTGTTTGCTGTCGGGGATTGTAGAGGCGCGCGGTTTGCCTAAAAAGGGCGCCGATATCATGAATTACCTGCACTTTGCTTGTCAGGGGCAAGCGGGACAGCAGGCGAAACAGTGGCAGAAAAAGCTCGGATTAACTGCCGATTTAGCGAAGGTCGCTACCCATGCTCACCACAGCGATGTGGGATTATTGCTGGCGCTGGCGTATCCGGACCGTATCGCCAAAGCGCGCGGCGTTGAGGGTTATCAATTAGCCAATGGCACTGGCGTGGTGCTGGCGGCCGAAGATGCATTATCGCAAACGCCTTGGATGGTGGTGGCGGATTTCCAAGAAAGTGAAGGCAGAAACGCTGGGCGGATTTACTTGGCGAGTCAGTTTCAGCCGAGTTTATTCGATAGCGAGCTAAAAGACTTGCTGGAAATCCACGAGATCTGTGGCTGGGATGAAGGCAAAGGCCGAGTGATTGCCGAGCGCCAATACAAGGTCGGACAAATTTTAGTGAAAACCGAGACGATTGCTAAGCCTGAGCGCAAGCAAATTGTCGCGGCCTTACTAGCTTATATTCGCCAGCAAGGATTACAAATTCTCAATTGGAACGCTAACTTAGAGCAGTTTCAATACAGGCTTAAACTCGCGACTGAGTTCGATGCGGGCAGTGATTGGCCAAAGGTCGATGATGAGGCGTTATTAGCGAGCCTAGAAACTTGGCTGGCGCCTTACCTCGAAAATGTGAATAATCTGCCGCAATTAGTTAAGCTCGATTGCTTTGGTTTTGTGGCAAACTGTTTGAGCTGGCAGCAGAAACAGCGACTGGAGGAGTTATTGCCAACCTCTTGGCCGTTAGTTACCGGTACCTCTGCGCCAATCGTATACGATGAATCTGGGCGTGCGCTGCTGCGGGTGCGTCTGCAAGAAACCTTTGGCATGGCGCAGAGCCCTATGCTGGCGCAGGGCAAGCTAAAGGTGACGATGGAATTACTTTCTCCCGCTCAGCGTCCATTGGCTTTGACGGCGGATTTAGCCAGTTTCTGGCAGGGACCTTATGTTGAAGTGAAAAAGGAAATGCGCGGCCGATACCCAAAACATCTGTGGCCGGACGATCCTGTTAATACACTACCGACAAAATTTACCAAGAAGAAAACCTTGGGTTTAGCTCAGCCATAGCGCAGTGTTGCTGGTTTTAAATAGCGTGATAACACGCCTTGATTCGCACCACGCTTGTTATTGTGGCTGATGTCTTTAAATGCATGAATGATGAAGTAGATATGACGACTAAGACGACAAAAAAAACACCCGCTTCCCGTAGGGCCAACAATGGCCGCGGTTTATTTCGACGAATGTGGTCAATCACTTGGAAATTAGGCTTAGCCGGATTAGCTGTAGTGACGTTCTACAGCATCTATCTCGATCAAATTATTGCGCAAAAATTTGAAGGCCAAAAATGGCACTTGCCCGCGCAGGTGTTCAGCCGTTCTATGGCGCTGTATCCCGGCGCGGCGGTCAGTCATCCGCAAATGATGGCTGAGCTTAAGTTGCTCGGCTATCGCAAGGTCGCGAATCCACGCCAAGTGGGAGAATTTTCGGCATCAAGCACTCGTATCGAATTGTGGCGTCGACCATTTTTACATCCTGAAGGCGATCAAGTCGAACAAAGAGTCATGATCAGCTTCGACAGCAATGGCGTCAGTTCAGTCTCCCGAGTGTCGGACAAACGCCAGCTTGCCGTATTCCATCTTGAGCCTGTGTTGCTCGATCGCATTATTACTGGCGACGGTGAAGACAGGCTGTTTGTGCCGACCGAAGAAATGCCTAAGTCGATTGTGCAGGCGTTATTGCTGGTGGAAGACCGTAGCTTTTACGAACATCATGGGGTGAATCCCTTCGCGATTGCGCGCGCCGCGTTTGTAAACATTAGCGCCGGTCGCACAGTGCAAGGTGGCTCAACATTAACCCAGCAGTTAGCGAAAAACTTTTTCCTATCGAGTGAGCGTTCTTTACTGCGTAAGGTGCGCGAAGCCTTGATGGCAGTGATTATCGATTTTCGTTACAGCAAGGACGAAATCCTCGAAGCCTATCTTAACGAAGTGTATATGGGGCAGGATAAATCCCGCGCCGTTCATGGTATGGGTTTGGCATCGCGTTTCTATTTCGGCCGTCCTATCAGTGAGTTGACTATCGCCCAGCAGGCATTTTTAGTGGCTGCGATTAAGGGGCCGTCTTACTACAATCCATGGCGATATCCGGAGCGCATTCAAGAGCGTCGCGATCTGGTACTGCGTTTACTCATGGATGCAGGCGATTTAACCACGGCCGAGTACAAGGCGGCGGTAGAGTCACCTCTGGCGATCCGTAATCTTAATAAGCCAGCACACCAGAAATTACCTTCTTTCTTCGCCCTGGTAAAACAGGAAGTGAACGAGCGTTATGGCGATGCGTTACTGAAGCAATCTGGGGTAAAAATCTATACCACGCTCGATCCTATGGCCCAAGAAGCCGCCGAAATTGCGGTGACACAAACCCTTAAAAGCTTAGATAAGAGCAACAAGTCATTGCAGGTAGGCATGGTGGTTACCGACAAATACACGGGCGGTATCGCGGCAATGGTCGGCGATAAAACCCCTGGATTTGATGGTTTTAACCGCGCGGTTGAAATTCGTCGCCCGATTGGCTCGTTAATTAAGCCCTTTGTGTACGCCACTGCACTGGCACCCAATAGCCAATTTACCTTAGCGACTCCCCTTAAAGATCAGCCTATTACCTTAAAGAGTGAGCAAGGTAAGACATGGTCACCGCAAAACTTCGATAAGAAGTTCAGCGGCCAAGTGCCTTTGTTAACGGCGCTGAAAAAGTCGATGAACGTCCCGACAGTAAATCTTGGGATTGCGGTGGGCGTGGATGCGGTTGCGACAACCTTAGCTAAGTCGGGCTGGCAGGAGCCGTTAAACGAGTATCCTTCTATGTTACTTGGCGCCGTCAATGGCTCGCCATTAATGGTGGCGCAGGTGTACCAAACCTTAGCCGATAGCGGGGTTTACCGTAAATTAACCACAGTGACGGCTGTGTTGGATGCTGATAAAAATCCATTGCCCGTGACGCGATTGCCTAAAGAGCAGGCCATCTCACCCGATACTGACTTTTTGATCCAGTACGCTATGCAGCAAGTGGTTAATACGGGCACAGCGACGCGCTTAGGCAATGCCTTCCCAGGCGTTGGGCTGGCGGGGAAAACAGGTACAAGTAACGATAGCCGCGACTCTTGGTTTGCGGGCTTTGATGAGCGTAACGTCGCCGCTATTTGGGTGGGGCGTGATGATAACGGCAAAACCAGCTTGTATGGCAGCAGTGGCGCCATGGCCGTGTATCTTGCCTTCTTGAAAGAACGTCCACCTATTAGTCTGCGCTCTATCCCAGTGAATGGCGTCGTGAAGGGCTTTTTTGACCGAGATACCGGAGTGGCCAAAGAATCGGATTGCAGCAATGTTGATGCGCTTCCGGCATTAACCGCAACTTATCGTCCGGTGAATAATTGCGGCGAGCCTTTGCAATGGTGGCAGAAAATACTCGGCCAATAGGCTCGAGAATCGACCAATCACGCATTTGTGCGTTGAATATAAAATCTTAAGTAGTAGAACCTATGCGAATGGAAATGGCGTTATCGAGAGTACACGCGTGACGCCATCTTCCCTTAGCCTAGGTCGTTAACCCAAAGTGAGAAATAACATGTTTAAAACCGCTGCCGCCGTGCATATTTTAGTGAAACACAAAGAGCAGGCTGAGGATATCGTTAAGCAGCTGAATAATGGCGCTAATTTTGCGGTACTCGCCAAGCGTTTTTCATCTTGCCCTTCGGCCAAAAAAGGCGGTGATTTAGGCGAGTTTAAAAAAGGCCAAATGGTGCCACAGTTTGATAAAGTGGCATTTTCGGGCGAGTTATTAGTGCCGCACATAGTCAAAACTAAGTTTGGCTGGCATGTGGTTAAAGTGCTGTATCGCACTTAATACTGCAGGAATAAGCCCCAATGTAGCGCGTCTTAGCCGCACGTCATTTGCGGCTAATCAAATGGATTGGAATATTAAGGAGCGATGAGCATGACCTTTAGTTTTAATACCGAAGATGCGAGCCAAGTTTGCGTGGGGGCATTTGCGCTGGCGGTGCCCGTGGCGTTTTCAGAGGAAGCCTGGCATCTCGGCGAAACCTTGCCTGTGCTCAATCTCGCCATGCTCTTTAGTTTATCGTTGTTATTTCTAGGGGTTTTTACTTATCACAGTGTGTTCCAGCAAAATATTAGTGCCCGAGTCCCTGTGTTTATTTTCCGCATTGTGGTGGCGTATTTGCTCACCGCGCTGGTGGTTTTCCTCGTCCTGCTGTGTCTCGATAAAGTGCCATTTTTTGAAGACCCGCTAACCTCGATAAAACGGATCATCGTCATCACTATGCCTGCCTCCATGGGCGCTATTGTTGTGGATAGCTTCGATAAGGAATGATGCGCCTTAGCTAAACTTCATGACTTTTGTCACTGGTGGATAAGCGTTATTTTGCGCATACTCATTGCCATATTCTGACTTTGAGCTATATCTAGAGTCGAAATAAGCCTGATTTTTTAGCCTGATAACAATAGCGCCAATCGATAAAGGAAATGACTATGAATACCGGAGCCCTAGCTTTACTTATCCCGATCCTCGCCATTGTTGGCGGATATGTGGTGGCGATTATGAAAATTCGCGACAAGCAAGGGGTGTCTAGCCGAGCGCAAGAGGCTGAAAATCAAGCCATGCGGGCCGAGTTAGCCACACTGCGTCAACGTGTCGAAGTGCTAGAACAACTGGTTACTGACGATAGTTTTCAATTGAAGCGAGAATTTAAACAAGTCTAACTATTTGTTCCTTATCCAATGGAAGACGTTAGCCTGTTAACCTAAGTTAATACCCTTGTAATGTGTTTGGCTTTACAAATGTGGTCATGGTGTTACTTTGTACGTCTTCCGTGGGATCAAGTCATCGGGTGAGTTAAATACCTAATTTAAGGTAGACTCGTGATAATTTTGTTATCCATCCCTGTATTGAGTTATTACAAATAGAGTTTATATGTTTCTAGCGCCTTATTTTTCCAAGCAAAATCAAGCTATTTCCGTATCCGCACAACAAGCCAGCGACTTCGCGAAGAAAATTGCGCAGGACTTTAATCCCATACACGATGTGGGCGCAAAACGCTTTTGCGTGCCGGGAGATTTACTGTTTGCCTTAGTATTGACTCAATATGGCCTGAGTCAGAACATGAAATTTAGCTTTGCGGGTATGGTGGGCGATAGCGTCGAACTGCAATTCCCAGAACAAGTGAGCGAGAGTTTTTCGATTCGCGATAGCCGCGAAAAAACCTATCTTAATGTGAGTCGCCAAGGCGATGTAAGTTGTTGCGATGCGCAGACCGAATCCTTTATTCGTCAATATGTTGCCTTCTCTGGACATAATTTTATCGATATCCTTATCCCTTTGATGAAACAACATCAAGTGATGATCAACCCAGACCGACCTTTAGTGATTTACGAAAGCATGTCGTTTGACTTAACCACCCTCGATTTTGTGCAAGTGACCTTATCACTCGTTGGCCAAGATTTAAAAATCGACGGTAAACGTGGCGATGTGACATTGCACTTTGAATTACACAGTGGCGATACTCTTGTCGGTACAGGTATTAAAACTTTAGTCATGAGTGGTTTACGTCCTTACGACGAGGCGCTGGCGCAGCAAATGTGCGCCAACTATGAAGGTCGTAAAACCGATTATTAATTGACGTAACAATCACATGGCGTTTTATCGGTAGATAAAGCGCCATGTGATCCTTGATAGCGCGATGAACTAGCTTACATATTACAGTTAATCAATCGATAGTTGAGAGACTGTTTTTGAAACGTTTTCTGCTCCGTTGCGTATTTCTCCCATCACCAAAGTGACCTCGGCTAATTGTTGTTTCCCTTCCTGTGCGATACCTTCAACTTCGTTCATCATACTCGTTGCACTTGTGGTGAGCTGGGTATTTTTAGTGACGACGGCGGCAATTTCACTGGTTGATTTACTGGTTCTGGAAGCGAGCTGCCTCACTTCATCGGCGACAACCGCAAAACCTCGGCCTTGTTCACCCGCACGCGCGGCCTCAATCGCGGCATTTAATGCCAGCAAATTGGTTTGATCGGCAATCGAGCTAATGGTCGCGACTATGGCTTGAATACTTTGGGATTGCTCATTCAGTTGAGTAATCGCCTGAGTCGTTTTATGGGTTTGTTCAGCAATGGCATTGGAGGTATTGACGGTCGCATTAAGCAACTTAACACCTTGTTCCGCTTGCTCAACGGTGCGTTGCGATGTGGTGAGTGCAATATTTGCGGCTTCACGCACAGCGTGGCTTTGCTCGATCCGCTTGCTGATATCACTGGCGAACTTAACAACTTTAACGACCTTTCCATGCTCATCCATAATGGGATTGTAAGCCGCCTCCAGCCAAATTGAGTCCCCATAGGCATTTTTGCGCTCAAATAGCCCTTTGCTATAGCGACCTTGCTTAAGCTCGTCCCAAAAGTGTGGATTTTGTCGATAAAATTCATCAAAACAGAAAATTCTATGATGCTTACCCAAGATCTGTTCTTTGCTGTATCCCATTGTTTTTAAAAAGTTGGCATTTGCCTTCAGGATAGTGCCATCTGGGGTAAATTCAATAATAGCTTGGGAGCGATTTAGGGCATCAAAGATGGCAGGTTGATCGTCAAGCTGTTGCTTATATTGGGTAATTTCAGAAGCCGTTTTCATTATCTTCACGACTTTGCCCGCCTGTTTTACAGGAAAGTAAGTCGCTCTTAGCCAGATTTCTTGGCCATTTTTATTCACTCGCGCGAAATGTCCCTCCTGTGGATGACCGGCTTTTAAATTACTCCAAAATTGTTGGTATGCAGGAGAATTAGCATAGGTCGCTGAGCAAAACAGCTTATGGTGTTGACCAACAACTTCAGTAAGTGAATAACCGACTACTTTTAAAAACAAGGCATTCGCATCGAGCACTTTTCCTTCAGGCGTAAATTCTACCGTGGCAATACTTTGCTTAATGGCGTCGATGACCGACTCCGCTTCTTGGCGCTTGTTTTCGCTCACTTCTAGGCTTTTACGTAATGAAGAATTGAACACTGGGATACTCCTGATGAGCTTAACTGACTCAGAAACCGCTGGTCTTTATTGAAAGCTCGATATAACGAGCTGGATACACAGATAAATATAGCTGTGATTTTAATGTGTGGTTTATTTCTATTAAACACGTGATCGGGATCTATATACCTAAATTGAGCAAAAGAAGATCACTTCTCTTTGGTTTTAGCTCGACTAGGCTTTGGTTTTAGCCCGACCAGACGTAGCGGCAGAACGGATAGCTAAATTTTAGCATGCTACTTGGGTCAGTTAGCTTGAATTCACGCTATTAAAAAGCTGCCAATGGCAGCTTTCTAAATATTATCTATGCGCGGCGGTTAGCTTAGTTTTTCAATCTTAGCGGGCAACCCTTGTCTTGCCGAGGCGCCACTTGCCCAGTCCACCAGCGGGTAGCGGCCGTGGCGACTCGGATCGAACAGATTCAAGTCGTTCATATTGATGCCGACTCGGATCAGCGGATTGGCGGCGATGTTAATTTCGTCAATCACAGTGTCCCGCGCACCGAGTTCCTTATGACCATAACCGTGTTCGATGGCGATGCAGTCTGGGTGCACTCCGGCAACACATTCCACTAAGGCGATTACGCTGCCGTTAGGCGTGCTGATTTTTACTGTGTCGCCCGTGCTGATCCCAAGGCGAGCGGCGGTTTTCTCGTTCAGTCGCACCGGATTATTAGGGTGCACTTGGCGTAGACGATCCGAGCCAATACTCATAGAACTCATGGTATGGGACTTGTAACTGCTGATCAGCAAAGGCCACTGTGATTTATCAAACGCCTTATCGAGCGGCGTACCATCGGCCAAGGCGGGTTGATATAAGCGTGGACAACCACTCATAAATTCCCCCGTTAAGCTATTACGACGACTGCCGACGTCGGGATTCCACAGCATCATAGGTTTAGACCAGACTTTACTCGGATTACCCGCGTCATCGCGCGCGCCGCGCATTTCTTCAAAACGGCCGCCGCGAGCTAATAAGTAACTGACTTTTTTGGCCTCATCTGGCTTGAGTCTGGCGTTGAGTTCACTTTGAATGCGGCTCACACCGCTAAGATACATGTCCTCGGCACTAATATCGGCGACGGCTTTACCTAAATAGGCCACGTTGGCTGCGCCGTAGAGTGAGTAATCCGCTGCGCGCGTTAACGGATGTAAGCTGCCATCGGCGGCCTTAACGGCATTTTCGCCAAAGCCGGGTAATTGCAGCTTCATCGCGACTTGGCTTAAGAAAGACTCCATGCACACCACGTCACCACTGGCCATTTTCGCGACTCTTGGCTCGACAATCGGCCAACGACCTGTGGCAACTTTGGTTAGTGTGCCTTGCCATGCCGAGGTCCAGCCCCAAGACTCGTACGTTAAGGTGTCGGGCACTATGTAATCCGATAGCGCCGAGGTTTCGTTAATAAAGCTGTCGATACTGATAAACAGTGGTAGCACTTTGGGATCTTTCAGTTGCTCACCAATGGCTTCCCCTAAACCCGCTTGACCATAAATCGGATTGCCCATGTGGTTAATCCAGGCTTTGAGTCGATAGGGATAACCGTGCACCGCCGCCGTTAAATGTTCGCCCAGCAAGGGCGATGAAATCGGAAACCAAGGCTCCTTGGCGGGATAAGGCGATTCGCCCGCTTCGACTTTACGGCGATACTCAGAGGTTTTCTCGTAGGGGAATTTAGATCGCGATAGGAATACGCCCTTAGGCTCGACCATGTCGTCAAACTCCTGCAGATTATACCTTGGGCCTTTACCAAAGGCGGGAAAGGAACCGCCGGAAGCTAATGCGCCACCTTTAAAATTGATGTTACCTATCATGGCGTTGAGCATCATGATTGCCCACGCGCTATAAAAACCATTAGCGCTCATTGTGCCGCCGTGGGAGATCACCGCCGCCTTAGTGCCATGGCTGGTGAATTTGTCCGCGAGGGCAATAATCTGCGCTTCGCTGATATCGCACTCCTTGGCATAGTGTTCCATTTCGAAGCTGTGCGCCGCTTCGCTTAACAGTTTGAAGCTAGATTTAACCGCAATCACTCCCTTAGGTGTGTCGACGCTTTGATTAACGTCGAGCTTGGCTTTTTGACTTTGGCTAGCAAAAACTACCTCGCCACTCGTTGCATCGACAACCAACTGCGAGTCCTGCTCGCCGTAGGCTTTGCCGTCGAAAGGTAAGCCAAGATCGCTGGCAAAGAGATATTGGCCATATCTTGGATGGGTGGGCTCGCTGATTATCAAGAAGCCTGCATTACTAAAGCCACGGTAACCTGATGCTTTTGCAGCATCGACATTGGGCGCACTCAAAAAATCGGCGGCATAGCGCTGGTTATCAATAATCCAGCGCAACATGCCCATGGCGAGTGCCGAATCGGTGGCGGGGCGGATCGGCAACCAAGTATTGTTGCCCGCACAAGGTTGATTCGAGGTATTGGGCAACATGGGCGACACCACCACATAACTGAAATTGCTGTTATTCACCCGCGCGTTAGCCAATTGTCTTGCTTGGCGTTTAAAGGGATTGCCCGATTGCTGCGGTGAAGTGCCGATAAAGAGTAAAAATTCGCTATGGTCCCAATCGGGTTTCAAGTGAGCGTATTTTTTCAAATCATCCAATAAAGCGCCTGCACCAGCGCGGTAGGTAAATCCACAGTAAGCGCCGTGGTTGGCAAAGTTTCGCGTGCCAAAGCTGTTGAAGGTAAAACGTTTGATAATGGCATCGCGGCCTTCATCGGAGGCGTTCGAGACCAGTAACTGGTTGGCCTTAGGGCCGTATTCCGGATTATTGGCATCGAGCGGCGTGGCGATATCTCGAATCGTCCTTAAGCCTTCAACTTGGCCTTCGCCAAATAAATTACCGCCTTCGATGACTTCATTCAGCAACTGCTCAAAGCTAATGCTCTGCCATTGGCCACTGCCGCGCTTACCTACGCGCTTAAGACATTGGGTAACACGATGCGGGCTATCCAATTGTTCTAACATGGCATTACCGCGAGCGCAGGCGGTGGAACGCCCCTGTAGACCTTGTTCTTGAAAGGCGCTTAGTCCGACAAATGCGGTTTTGATTGGCGTATCGAAATCGATATGTTCCCGCGATGACAACGGATGATAAGGATTACCGCTGATGCGGATGATCTTATCGGTTTTTTGATCGATACGAGCGCGCACGCCGCATTTGGTCCAGCAACCTAAGCACATAGTATTGGCGATGCGTTGATCGTCATTGCTGATTAACTGACCTGACTGTAAATCGACTTTGTATTCAGGCGCTAAGGAATTGCCATGCAGCGGATCTTGGGTAGGTTTCCCTGAAGTACCATTGACGACACCTTTACCTATTTGCGCTAATGTATGGCTATAACCCGCAGCAAATAATCCCACACCACCCGTTACAGCGGCCCCTTTGATAAAACGACGTTTACTCTTATCCATGATGGACTCCTTCATTCTGTAAACTAATTGGGTGCTCAGCGAGCAAGCTTTGCTGTAGGCGTGTGGCGAATAAGTTCGGAGACCAGCGCCATTAATGCCAGCCAAAGGCCGAAGGTGCCGGCTATGCCTAATAGTCCTTCGGGTCCCCAAGGCAGTTGATAGAGGTAAGTCCCTGCGCCGTATTTAGGATCGGTTTGCGCTTGGATTAACACTATCCAGCGAAATCCCCACGCGAGATGAATGGCCGTGAGGCTGACGACGAACATTGCCACATTGGGTAAGTGACGAATGGCGAGCATCAGTGCCAGTACGGCGAGTGTGACCAGTACCCAAATTGCAGCAAGTTGCCAGCTTGGACTAGTTTCAAGCAATAACGCGGCTTCAGGGGCCGAGCCCTTATCGAATAATGCCCAGCCGATAAGGCACAGGGCGAACAGACCAAAGCTGGCCCTTACCCAGAGTAATAGCTTGTCTTGGGTAGTTTGTTGGTAGCCTTTTAATAATCGATTCAATACCGCCAAAGTGCCGCAGGCGGCGAGCAGGGCGCTCATCGCCATTAAAGGTGGTAGCCAATAGGTATGCCACAGTGGCCGCGCCTTAATGGCCATGGTTTCCATGCCAGTGTAGAGGGCAATACTGCAGGCACTCAGGGCCGTGATCAGTGCGATCGGCTTGATGAATTTGTCACTGTTCCAATCACCGAATCTCAGTAATTGGCCTATTTTACTCACCCAATCTGAGTCTTGATTCGCGGTGTGCTTAGGCAGATATTGACGCAGTAATAGCCAAGCAAACAACGCGCTGGTGCCCGAGAATACCGGCAGTAAAAAGGCGCCATACCACATCCACGAATCGGGGCGCACTTGCGCATAAAAATGCCAAGCACGCAGCGGTTGGTGTAAATCGGCGAGCAAGGCAATAGGCGCGACTATGCCTGCGGTCAGCATTAAACAGGCGCAGAGTTTCAGTAGTCTGTCATCGGGTTTCGCGTGACTAAACAAGTGTATTGTCGCGACCCACACACTGGCATAGGCCAAACCCATCATAAAAAAGTATTGCACCGCCCAAGGTAGCCAAGTAATGGCGATATCTGGGGTAAAGATTTCTTTAATGACCATGGTGGATCTCCTCGCCAGTATCGGTAAGTAAGGTTCTTACGGGAGCTTGGCCGCTAATCTTGTGCTCAAAAGCGCTGCTCATGCCGATGTAGAACACGCGCGGCGAAGTATTGGCCGTCGGTTTGAGTACCTTGATATCGGTTTTATTAGTGGCGAGCAGTTGGCTTATCTGACTGTTGGGATCGTTAAGATCGCCAATTACACGGGCTTCTCCCACGCAGGTTTCGACACAGGCGGGCAGTAATCCCGCATCCAACCTATGGGCGCAGAAGGTACATTTGTCGGCGGTATTGGTATCGTGGTTGATAAAGCGCGCATCATAGGGGCAGGCTTGTACACAGTAGCCACAACCAACACACCATTCATTGTTGACGACCACTATGCCGTCCTTGCGCTGGAAGGTCGCGCCCGTAGGACAAACTGGGATGCAGGGCGGGTTTTCGCAGTGATTACACAACCTTGGCAACATCAAAAAGGCGGGCGGCGTGGTATCTTCCTGCTGCGAGACTTCATACTGCTGCACTGTGGTACGAAATTGCCCTAGGGGCGGTTGATTCTCGATAGTGCAAGCGACGGTACAGGCTTGGCAGCCCACGCAGCGGCGTAGGTCGATCACCATGCCGTAACGTTTACCCACTTGGCCTTCGCTAGCACTGTGCACTTGAGGACTGCGTTTATCATCCTGTGCATACACTTGCACCACAGGGATCAGTGCGGCGCCAACACTGACGCTGGCCATTTTGCCGAGAAACTGACGTTTACTCTTGTCCATACAGATTTCCTTCACTCTTGCAGATGGCGAATAAACTGGCTCATAGACCTAGAGTTAAGGTTTATGGCGAGGTTTAGAGGCATTCTGTAAAAGGCGAGGCGGCATAACTATAGTGGTTTTCCACATATCAGGCGTGGTTTTGATCTAGCGCAACAAATATCCGTTAGAATAGCCTTCAAAATGATAGGGTTTTATTTTTTGTTACTTGAGTTTGGCCTTTTCTTAGCTTGAGTTGGACTTGATTTTAGTGTGAGTGACTGGGGATAAAGGATTGCACTTCATGTTATTGAGGATGATGAAAACTGTGTTTCGCTTAGCTGTATCGGTCAAGTGGCCGTTATCGATTCTGAGCACTCCACATTCCGTGGCAATACCGAGAAAAAAGCCAAGGAACGCAGTGTTATTCCTATGCTTGCTGGCTTCGGTTAAGGTGTTTGCTGCGGAGCCACTGAATCAAAGTGCGCATTCGGGATTAACTGACCCTGAGGTTGTTGCTCAAGTTGCTATCGAAGAGCCCAGTTATCAAGTGGTCGATGTGGGCGTGTTAGCCATCCGCGGTTATAAGGCAACCATCAACCGCTGGCAACCTTTGATGGGGTGGCTCGAAACCCAAATTCCCAACAGTTACTTTAGGTTACATCCTCTCACCCTCGATGAGCTAGCTAAGGGCGTTGAAACCCAAGGGCTCGATTTTGTGATCACCAACCCAGGGCAATCCGTGTTGCTGGCGCGGCAATATTCCCTTACTTGGTTGGCGACCCTGCGCAGTCCGTTAAATAATGGCGCGGCGATGCAAGTGGGTTCGGCGCTGGTGGTGCGCGCCGATTCACCCTATCACACCTTAAGTGATCTTAAGGGACGTCGACTCGGGATCGTATCGAAAAATGCCTTTGGTGGTTACTTGACCTTAGTGTACGAAGCGCAGCTAAAGGGTATAGATTTACCTCGTTTTGTGGGAGAGATCATTCCGCTGGGGTTCCCGCTAGATAACTTGATTTATCAGTTAGATGATCAAAAAAGTGGTGATGATGCGGCGAAAGATAATCGACTGGATGCGGCTGTGGTGCCTGTGTGTCAGCTTGAGCAGATGCAGGCAGAAGGGCTGATTAACATCGCCCATTATCGAGTGCTCGATAATCAAGCGCCTGCGGGATTTAATTGCCAAGTCTCGACCCACCTTTATCCCAACTGGTCTATGGCAAAGACCAATCGCGCCTCGCAATCTCTAGCTAAAAGCGTGACCCAAGCGCTGCTGGCACTGCCCGAAGATCACCTCGCCGCTAAGACGGCCGATTCTGCGGGTTGGACCACGGCCGTGAGTCAGCTGGCGATCGATCAGTTACTTAAAGATCTCGACATGCATCCCTTACAAACACCTTGGTGGCAAAGGGCGTGGCAGTGGGTCAAGTTACATCAACAATGGGCTTGGTTTGCGTTAGGGATTTTGGTTTTACTCAATGCGTACCATTTCTGGTTGGAGTATCGCTTTAGTCGTCGCGGCCGCGAGTTGATAAACACTCAGCGCCAGCTCAATGAAAACCGTGCGTTACTGGAACATGCCCAGCGTATCGCGATTGCTGGCGAGCTTGGCGCTAGCCTCTCCCATGAACTCAATCAACCTTTGGCGGCGATTGGCCATTATTGCCATGGCGCCGAAGTGCGATTACAACGGGGGACTAGCCCTGAGGAATTGCAATCGGTATTGACGTTGATCCAGCAGGAAGTTACACGGGCCGACAGCATTATCAGCCGTTTACGCAACCTGTTGAAGAAGCGGCCTGTGTCGAAACAACCTTTGTACTTGCATGAGCTGGTCAATGAGACTGTGCCGCTGCTCGCCTATGAGTTTGAACAACATCAAATCAATCTTGCCGTGAATGTGAGCGGCGAGCCCTATTTACAGTCCCTCGATGAAGTCGGCATGCAGCAGTTGTTGCTCAACCTGCTAAAAAACGCCGCCGATGCCTGTGTTCAGCGGCTAGAGCTTGAATCCAGTGGCACAGAACAGATCATCACACAAAAGCCATACACGCCGACGATCGATATCGATCTTCGCTACCAAGAACGCACACTCTTGCTGACAGTCACGGATAATGGCACTGGTTTAACCGAAGCTGCCAGCTTGCTGATGCAAGCCTTTTATTCCACTAAATCAGAGGGGTTAGGTTTAGGCTTAGTGATTTGCCGCGATATTGCCGAGAGCCATGGCGGGACGTTTAGCCTAGAAAGCGCTATGGGCGGCGGTTGCCAAGCGCAGGTTGCTATACCGCGTAAACTTGAACCCAATGGAGCCTAGTGATGAGTCTTGAGTTACCTGTGTATTTAATCGATGACGATGACTCAGTGCGTCGTTCTTTGCGTTTTATGCTCGAAAGTTATGGCCTTAAGATCACCGACTTTGATAGCGCCGAAGCCTTTTTTACCGCCGTAGACTTAACCCTGCCGGGTTGTGCGCTGGTTGATGTGCGTATGCCGGGTTTGAGCGGCCCGCAGTTGCATCTTGAATTAGTCGCCAAAAATAGTCCGTTAGCTCTGATTTATCTCACCGGACATGGCGATGTGCCTATGGCGGTTGAAGCACTTAAACTCGGTGCGGTGGATTTTTTCCAAAAGCCCGCCGATGGCGCTAAGTTAGCCGAAGCGGTACTCAAAGCACTGGAACATACTAAGGCCCATCATCAAGACAATCAGTATCTTGAGACGTATCAAGCGCTCACACCAAGGGAGAGGGAAATACTCAACCTGATTGCCCAAGGGCTGAAGAACCAAGAGATCGCCGATAGCCTTTGCATCGCCATGCGCACGGTCGAGATCCACCGCGCTAATTTGATGAAAGGCATGCAAGTGGGATCGCTGGCGGAAATGATGCTGATTTATAGCCGGATCGCCGAACGCCTGCGCCTTGAAGATAACCGCTAAAATTTACCTTTTACTGCGCTAATTGCCGCTTTGTTAGCCGCCTATTTTGGCTAAGTTGTCGTATCATTGGCGGTTAGTATTGGCTTTGCTAGTAGCTTAGTTCTGGGCTTAAAGAAGAGCTTAGTTCTGGGCCCAATTCTGGGCGTAAAGATTGTGAGCCATGGCATTAGTGCATCGCCGCTTAATTGCCAATACACTGTGATTGCCTTATTTTAGGGGCACTATTTTTAGGCCACGATTTTTAACATCACTTTTTAGTCACTTTTTTAAAGTGTTTATTTACAGTGACGATTTTAATGTCAGTGGCCCTCTTGGATTGTTTTCTCTTTGTCCTGTAGAAGGCTTCTGCAGCTTAGATAAGACGCTCCCGTTTGCATAAGGAATGAAATGGCAAGCTTGATTCGTATTGTGCTGATTGATACGCACCTTCCGGGCGTTGTGGAACTCGCCCTCAATGGCCATACCAACATTTGTGGTACTAACGCCTCGGGTAAGACGACATTACAACGTCTAGTCCCTGTTTTTTATGGCGAATACCCAAGCCGCGTGGTGCCTTCAACCCGCGACAGTTTCGAGCGTTGGTACTTGCCACACGATTCAAGCTACATCATTTACGAATATCAAAAGGCCGATGGGTTACTGTACCAAGCCGTGCTGGCATCGGCGGGTGATGGTAAGGGCGTTAACTATCGCTTTATCGCCAAAGGTTTTGAGCTAAGCGATTATATTAAATCGCAAAATGGCGACACTATTCTGTGCCACACCATGGCGGAATTAGGCCGTGATTTAAAACGTGCCGGCATCGCCACCACTAACTTGCTCAACACCCGCGAATATCGCGCCATTATCCAAAACGATCGCACCCTATTAAGCACGGGCAGCAACCGCAGCGAACTGCGCGGCTATGCCCGCCAATTTGCCCTGTGTGAGAGCGAGCATTCCCTGCGCCACATCGAAAAACTCGCCAAAGCGGTGCACTCCAAAGAAGGCAAGATGGAGACGGTCAAATCTATGATCGCCGCCATTTTAGAGGAAGACGGAGTTAATCCGCCCAGCTCACGCTTAAATCCACAGCGCGTTGAGGCGTGGATCCGTGAAAGCCAACTTATCCAAGGGTTTGAAGTCATTCGCCCTGAGTTTGAAAAACTCGAACAAGAATTTAACCAACTGCTCAGCGCCGAACTGCGCTTATCAAGCTTGTCCCGTGGTTATCGCAACGATGAAACCTTAGAAGCTGATCGCCAAGATATTCAGCAAACCTTATCTAAAGAGCTGAATTTAAAACTCAGATTGCTCGACGATGAATGGAAAGAGCAGCGCGATGAGCTCAACCTCGATTTATCGGCAGCCAAGGGCGATGTGGCAAAGTGCGAGTATGAACTCGATGCCATTGAAGATCAGCACAGCGCCTTTTTAGACGCCAACATAGAGCAAGCTAAGGCCGATCTTGAGATGCTGCCAAACTGGCGCACCGATGTTGAAAACCTAAGTGAACGCCATAAGCTGCAAACCGAGAAGCACCAAGATATCGAGGCGGCCTACAATGCCCGTCGCAGTAAGATTGGCGAGCAGTTAAACCGCGAGCTAGAAGGTTTGCATGCCGACCAAGATAAGCAGCGCGAAGCCCGCGATAAGCAACGCGAAGTCGCGCGCACCGATATCGACGCTTTAGAGTTGCAATGGCGCAACCAAATGGATGCGGGCAAGGCCAGCTTTAGCGAGCAGGAATACCAATTTAAACTCACTGCCGCCGAGCTTAAATTACGTGTCGATGGTGTGACTTACACCGAAGAAGAAAAGCTGAGCCTAGCAATTTTCGACGAACGTATTCACCGTGCCGACGAAGAACAAGAAAGCTGCAATGCCAAGGTCGAACGCTTAAGCAGCGATGAGCGCAAGCTTAGAGCCAAACGCGACCAAGCAAACGAAGCCTTGCGTATCGCCACCTTAAGGGTGAACGAGCGTCAAACTGCGCTGGATGAACTGCACCACATGCTGTTCCCGCAATCCCACACCCTATTGGAGTTTCTGCGTAAGGAAGCCCAAGGTTGGGAGCAAAGTTTAGGAAAAGTGATCGCACCTGAACTACTGCATCGCACTGATTTACATCCCAGTTTAGTAAGTGAGTCGAGCGAAGCTTTCTTTGGCGTACATTTAGATCTTAAGGCGATCGATGTGCCTGAATATGCCGCCTCTGAGCAAGAGCTGCGGATTCGGTTAAGTAAAGCCGAAGAAGCCCACACTAGCGCCCAAGAAATGCAGGCCGAGGCCGAATCTCAGCTAGTGGCGATTAATGGCGAGTTGGATAATCTCAGCCGTGAACTCACTTTTGCCCGCACAGCGTATAAAAATAGCCGTGACGATCTGCGTCGCCTATTCGATGAAAAGCGCAGTGAGCAAGATAAAATCAACAAAGCATTGAGCGATCGCAAAGCCCATGCGGGACAAAGACTGACCCAGCTGGATGGCGAGCTGAAACAGCTTAAACATCAGCACGAACTCTGGCTCGAAGAGCAAAAAGAGCAAGCGCTCGAAGCGCGCATGGAAAAACAAGCCTATTGGCAGGAAGTGATCGGCGCGCTCGACAATCAACTCGGCCAAATTAAAGCGACCATTGAAGGCCGCCGCGAAAGTGCCAAAATTGAGCAGAAAGCCTGCGAGACCTGGTACAAAAACGAGCTTAAATCCCGCGGTGTGGATGAGGAGAATATCCTCAAACTCAAGCAACAAATTCGTGAGTTAGAAACCAAAATCAGCCGCGCTGAGCAGCGTCGTAGTGACGTACTGCGCTTTGATGATTGGTATCAACATACTTGGCTGATGCGCAAACCTAAACTGCAAACTCAGCTTGCCGATGTGAAGCGCGCGGTATCGGAAATCGATCAACAACTTAAGGCGAAAACTCAGGATGTTAAGGCTCGCCGTCAACAACTCGAAACCGAGCGTAAAGCGTCCGATGCGGCGCAGGTTGAAGCCTCTGAAAACTTAACTAAGTTACGCGCAGTAATGCGTAAACTCGCCGAGCTTAAGTTGCCGAATAATAACGAAGAAGCTCAAGGTAGCCTAGGCGAGCGTCTGCGCCAAGGTGAAGATTTGCTGCTAAAACGCGATTACCTGATGGGTTCGGTGAAGCAATATGTGGAGCATTTCGACTCAGTGATCGCCAGCAAGTCAGGTTCGGGCCTTGCGGAAACCTGGGAGCGTGCCCGCGAAGAATCGAGCTTTATCAACGACAAAGGCATTCGTTTGCTGGATTACCGCAAGTTAGTGCCACAGCTTGAGCAATTGCTGAACGTGATAGTGCCGCAATCGATTACTGCGCTGCGTGAGCAAGGACGGATTTTTGGTGTCGACTTAACCGCCTTCTACGATGTATTAGCCGATATTGACCGTCGCATCGCCTCCCAAAGTGCACGCATTACCCGCGAAGTGGGTGAAGAGTTATTCCTCGATGGCGTGTCTGAATCGGCGGTACGAATTCGTTCGCGCATCAGCGAGTTAGAGTTCTGGCCTGAACTTGAACAGTTCGTCAAAGCCTTTAAACATTGGAAAGCCGATGGCTTTAATGGCTTGCCCGATGAGGATTACACCAACAGTATGCGCCGCGCCTTAGACATTATCGGCCGCGCCGCGTTAACGGGGGGCATCTCTAAGTTGCTGGAAATCGAGCTGCGCCTTAAAGAAGGTAACAGCGACTTAATTATCCGCACCGACAGACAGCTTAACGAATCTTCAAGCCACGGTATGGCATATCTGATTTTGTGTAAGTTCCTGTTGGCATTCACACGCTTGCTGCGTGGCCGCGCCGATGTGACCATTCACTGGCCAATTGATGAACTGGGCACTTTGCACCATACCAACGTGAAGAAGATTTTCGACGCCTGCGAAAACAACAATATTTGTGTGCTGGGCGCCTTCCCGAACCCAGAGTCTGAGGTGCTGAACTTGTTCGCCAATCGTTACATTATCAACAAACAAACCAAGAAGTTGCAGGTGGTGAAGCCTAAGGTCAACCCAATAGCCGACATGTTGAATAAGCGTTTGTCGAAGGAGGCCATCTAATGAGCGATGCAACTCAAACCGTATTAGTCGGTACTGGCGCTTTGATTGAATTGTTACTCAAGGGCGAGTTTATTTGCCGCACCACCAATGAAGAAGGCTGGCGCGCCCTTAAAAATAGCAGTACCCGCGAGCGGGTTGAAGCCTACTTAAACCAGATCAACCGTACCGTGGCGTCTGCCGCCGAAGGTGATGTGTTCTTCTGCGGTTACTTACAGTTAGGCGATGCCGAACGTAAAGTGATTTCATCGCAGTTTAAAGATATCTGTCAGGCATTGATCCCGCTGGTGGAATGGTTGGTATTAGTGCAAGAAGCCAGTGGCCAAGATGCGCCGCTGAGCGAAGGTGCGCCCGTGCGTTTAACCGAGCTGCAAAGCCGTATCGAAGACACGCCGGCGTTCCGTGAGCAGTTAGCCAAGCTCAGCCAATATCGTTTATTTGGC
Source organism: Shewanella sp. SP1S1-7 (assembly GCF_031932105.1). Lineage (NCBI taxonomy): Bacteria > Pseudomonadati > Pseudomonadota > Gammaproteobacteria > Alteromonadales > Shewanellaceae > Shewanella > Shewanella sp. SP1S1-7. Next base: position 7,554 of record NZ_JAUOEU010000014.1, on the reverse strand, counting down.
TCAACCAGCACTAACAGCGATGCGCAAATCAAATTAGTCTTCAAACGCTTAGTCGAACTCGGCTATTTAGTACGACCCAATGCGGAGAAGCAAATCTATATCGCCACGGGCAAGCTGGATTATCTGTATGAAGTCATTCGGTTTATTGACGAAACCGAAGGCCTAAGCCTAGAAGCGCAGGCGGAAACGGCGACTCAGCGGGACTTAATCTAATGTTGGCACGATTAAACCTAGGTAAAAGCTGCGACCAAGGAGGCCGTGATGAGCAGTAACTTACATCAGGCGGGGGTTAAGCTGCTCAAGCAGTTAGGTCGCCATGCTGACATCATTATGGACGCCTATTTGGCGGGTTCTCTTAACGAGGATGCGCATGATCCAAGCGTGGTTGAAAAGCTTAAACAAGCCGGTATTTTGTGGCGGCCAGAGCCAGATCAAGAGTTGCGGCTTAAGCGTTCTGTTCGCGCCTTGCTCGAAGAAGGCTTAAGCGACGAGCGTAATCGCCAAATCGACTCTAACGTCGGCTCGGCTCTCGCGACCATTAAAACCTTGGCCGACCACTACAAAGAGGCGCGCCATAGCTCAGATTACAGCGCCGCCGAGGCCTATTTATCGGATTTGAGCGAGCATGTGTATAGTTTCGCCGATAGTCTGCGTTATTCGATCCGTGTGCTCTGGGGCCGGATCAACAATGAGTTCGGTTACGTCGGTACGATCAACGCAAAGATCCGCGAAAATGAATTAGCCCAAAGCCAAGTCTCTGAATTACTTAATGGCTTAGAGATGTTCCAGTTTAGTGAGCTTGGCGAAATCGCCGGCGATATCCGAGAGCTGCGTAAACTCTTAGTGACGACTTTGCAAGAAACCATGAGCGACTGCGCCCAGGAACTGAGCGTTGTGCAGGGGCGTTTACTCGAACTCTTAGGTCGCTTTAGGCAAATCCGTGGCCGTACCCGTTTGCTTAAGGGCTGGTTACTCTACACTGACTTGCATCCGGATTATCGTCCTGCGGACCATGTGTCCCACAAGGAAATTCCAAGCCTATTCAATCGCGCCGAAATTTTGCTAGCGCCTGCTGCGGTAGATGTGCACAACGCCAGCCAAGAGTTAGAGTTGATGGGCATAGTCGCGCACATTAAAGCCATTAGTCGTCATCCCGTGATTGCGGCGGTACGTGAGCGAGATGCGTCCGTGTCACTCACCCAAAGTGAAGACTTCGATGTGCCGGATAATCCGCTTAAACAGGCGGTGGATGAGTATTTTGTCGATGTAATTGAGTCTGGCCTGCGCCAATCTGCGCTGGAATATCTGCTGGATAAGGCATTGCCTTGGGAAGCTGAGAGCTGGATTTATCAAGTGATTGGCGGCTACGAAGGCCTACCCGATGAACACAAAGCTTATTTTGAGCTTGAGCCTTTGGGTGAGCCACATCCCATCTATAGCGGTAACTTTATCATTCGCGATGTTGAGTTATGGCTCGCCTAGGCCAGCAACAACTGCAGCAGTTGGAGAAGGCTTTTATTAAGCGTTCTCCCAAGGTTAAGCTCACGGCTAACTGGCGCGCAATTTACCGCGAGTTAGAAGTGGGCGAGTTAGACGAGTCTGAAAAGCATTTGTGCTTCGCGCCCAAAGACTTTGATCTGTTAAGGCAAGGCGTATTGGCGCTAATGGGACTCGATCTCAGGGATCTGGATTTCAATGTCGATCGCATGGCGATGTCCGCCAAAAGTCATAATGAGAAGCTCGCTAAGATCCGCCCCGAAGCCGAGTATGTGTTACTCAAATTTCTGGGCTTTCAATCGCCACCTGTTGCAATATCCGCTTTATCCTCGCTGCGTATTCCTTTGGAGGAAGCACAAAAGCATTGCCGTGAACTTCATGTCGCAGCCATCTTAGTGGTTGAAAACTTGGATGTGTTTGATGTTATCCATCAAGCGCGTTTTCCTGAGGATCTAACGAACCTCATGGTTATTTACCGCGGTAGCGGTCATCATTCACCGATTGGTGTGCGGCATTTTTTGCAAGCAATGGCAGGCGAGCTGCCGATTATCGCCTTTACCGACTTAGATCCCGCAGGGCTGCAAATCGCCCATACCTTAATGGGGGTGACCCATTGCCTTGTGCCGCAACTTGCGCTGGCAGCACCTGCCGAGTTGTTGGGCATTGGGCAAATTAATTCAACCTATGATTTCGACAAGCAAGCGAAACAGACCAAATATCTTCAGCATGCCGATTTAAAGCGTTGGCAAGAATTAGCTTTTTGGTTAACTCAACACAGTATTAGCATCAAACAGCAACACCTGCTAGCTCACGGCCTTGAACTAGTGTTAGTGCCATATATTTAGCCATCACGCATGCCATCTCTCTGCGTTAGTGTAATTATCTAGTTTTAAATTCTTTTATAAGTTGAATTTCAGTCATTAAGACTGAGGTTGATTTTCTAATTGTTTTCAATATGTTTACATTGTGATTTATTGGTTTTCATTCTGTTTAAATATGCAGTTTTAAATAAGTCTTTAGTCTGCTCATTGATTGAACATAATTATTATTTATGATTTAAAATCAATTCATTACTAATTTTCCGTGATGCGGTTAGCTTAATTTAAGATGAAAAAGTGAAATTTATTCATTGAATTAACGGCTAGCATGTTTCACTATCCCCTGCCTAAGCCAAAAATGGATTGGCAATTGTGCTCATCATGGAAGATGAATAACAAAAAAACTACATTTCTGGGGAAACCACAAGCATGATGAAATCACTTTCGACGCGGATCTTTATAGGTCTGTTTGCGGGTCTTATTTTCGGCACAATAGTGCAGTACTTCTTAAACGATATCGGCTTCTTCTCGGACAATTTGGTCGAGCTTGCCGGCGGCGTTGGCACTATGTTCGTCAATATGATCATGATGCTAGTCGTGCCATTAGTGTTTGTGAGTATTGTTTGTGGTGTCTGTGAGCTGCAAGATCTTAAAAGTTTTGGCCGTTTAGGCGGTAAGACCTTTGGTTTTTACATCATCAATACCTTTGTCGCGATCGCGACGGCATTATTAGTCGTGCTGTTACTCGACCCTGGTAAAGGCGTCGATATGAGCAGCACAGACGGCGTGGCGATTACTGCTACTGAGCTGCCAAGTTTGATGGCACTGGTGATCGACATAGTCCCGCGTAACCCTGTAGCGGCGTTTATGTCGGGCAATATGCTGCAAGTGATCTTTATGGCTTTAATGCTTGGCGGCGTGATTAAGTCACTCGGTGAGCATGTAGCTGGCGCTGTGCAAGGTTTTCAAACCGCGAATAAAATCATGATGAAGCTGATTTCTGTGGTCATGAGTCTAGCGCCCTACGGTGTATTTGCCTTGATGTTCAAGCTCGGCGCGACTTTAGATGCTGGCGTGTTTATGAGCGTAGTTGAGTACATGGTGCTGATCCTCGCGCTGCTACTACTGTGGATTTTTGTGGTTTACCCTATGGCTGTGGGTATATTTACCCCAATTTCGGCCAAAACCTTCCGCGAGAAGACCCAAGAGCAAGTGCTGTTTTCACTGTCGACCGCAAGCTCGAATGCGACGATTCCTGTGACTATGCGTACCTTAACCGAAAAGTTAGGTGTGAATCGCGCGGTAGCTGGCTTTGGTGTGCCGCTCGGCGCGACCATGAACATGGGCGGCGTGGCGATTTACATCACTATTGCCATCTTCTTTGTCGCTAACGCCTTTGGCATGCCTATCACCTCTGATCAATTGCCTTCGCTGCTATTTAGTATATTCCTGCTCTCTGTCGGTGCCGGCGGTGTGCCTGGCGGCGGCATGGTGATGATAGGCGTGTTAATCCATCAAATGGGTTTACCGATAGAAGCCTTCGCCATAGTTGCGGCGTTAGATCGCATTATCGATATGGTGCTGACCTCTTGTAACGTGGTAGGTGATGCTGCGGTATTGACCATAGTGGACCAAACCGAGAAAGTGCATCAGGTTGAACTAGCGAAGAGCTAATCTGGACGTTAAGTCATATGCTATAAATGCAAAAAGCCACTGTCATCAGTGGCTTTTTTGTTCATATTGATCTATTTAATGCTGGCTGAGGAGCCTACTGGACGCAATCTTGTTTGAGCTTAGCCACAGCATCGGCAAAGCCTACGGCGACTAAGTCTGAACTAGTGTATTTACTAGAGCGGAAAGATACCGCTTCAAGGTGTAATTTTTGAGATTGGAGCTCACCTAAACTTCCCCATAGATCTGGGTTGGCTGCGCTCCCGCTGCTGAAATTCATCAGTGAGCCAGTACCATGTAATTTCAACTTGGTTTGTTCGCCACTGGTAATGATGAGCACGCTAGGATCACCATAAAATGCAAAGGATTCCGACATAGTAACATTGATGCTAGGTTGCAGATCTCCAACGGAACAGGCCAAGGTTAATTTGAGATTTTTATCGATAAAATCGATGCTATGACTCTTCAGTGGTATTCCTTCTGCGTTTAGAGTTGAGGCCAAATCTTCCTTGGCATGGGCGTAGCCAATATGGCTGACGAGCATGAGAGCCAGTAACTGTGTTTTCACTTTACTACCTTGCGCTTACAGTGATGTTTACTTACGAATGGATGCGTTAGAGACGAGTTTGTCAAAAGGGTGGCGATTATAGAGTTTTTTGACACTTTTGGGTAAGTATTTTAATAGATTTAAACCGTATGACTGATATCTAAATAATTAACGCAACAAGTTGGAAAAATAGATATTACAAATAGCCGTATTAAGATTTAAATGAGTGCTGATTAACGAGTCAATAAGGTGAAATTAAGTTGGGATGTGTGGAATCAGTCACGCGTTAAATAATGGGGGAAATGTTTCTATTAAGCTTGCTTTACGGTTTGACTTTATTAAAAGCCACTCAAAAGAGTGGCTTTTAATTTAGCAGAAACGAATGAAACGTTATCTTCGTTTAGGTTTTGCTCTCAAAACCTTCCACAGCGTTAACACCGTGATCGCTCCACTTACTAAGGCTCGAACTTGCTACTTACCAGCGCGGGTCATTTTGTCTAAATAGCCCATGGCAAAGGCTGACAACACAAAGGTGATGTGGATTAATAGGTACCACATGATTTTATCGTTATCGATATTCTTCACATCCATAAAGATTTTCAGCAGGTGTATAGATGAAATAGCCACAATAGAAGCGGCGACTTTGTTTTTTAATGAGCCAGAATCTAACTTACCGAGCCAACTGAGCTTCTCACTGTCTTCGCCCACATCTAATTGTGACACGAAGTTTTCATAGCCAGAAAACATCACCATCACGATAAGGCCACCCACTAGGGTGATATCAATCAGGGATAGGGTGACCAGCACCAGATCGACTTCGGTTATCTCAAAAATAATCGGTAGAATATGGAAGATCTCTTGGAAGAATTTAATGCCTAAACCGATTAGGACTAGGCTTAATCCCAAGTAAATCGGCGCCATAATCCAGCGAGATGCATACATCAATTTTTCAAATATTTGTTCCATATGGAGTAAACCCTTAGTGGTTAAAGCGTAAAAATCGAATCTATGATGCTAAAACAATAACATACTGGGTTAAAGTCGCGCTATCGGCGGATAGTTTTTCAATTCGATAATGGTATGAAACTCTTTATGCGGCCTTGCGGCCGAGGTGGATCAAAGTCGTGGGGCTTCACCCCACACCCGACCAAGGAGGACTGCTCGTCCTATCCTCCTTGGATGCTCCATGACGCCCCTAGCGAAGTTACATGCATTGATTAGTGGCTTCGTGCTTATTCGAAAATCGCTAACGCTTCCGATGGTACATCCTGTACCCCGAAAGCTAGCTCGGCATCCATGCCTCGCTCATGCTATTTTCTTCAACGCCCTTTAGCAACTTCGCAGGGGAGGTGAACTTCTGTGGCTAGTGTGTGGGCTGAAAATCCTGAAAGGGTTACGCCTGTCCCATTTTTTCGATCTTTCTGGTTTATTTGATATTGGCTTGTTCTCTTCGGTTTTCAATTTCTTTCTCTACTCGCGCTTTCTGAATGTTAAATAAACTATTTGGTAGAGTAAATGAATACGAAAATGCTATAAATGATAGAAATAGAATGACCTGTTCTACAAATACTTTAAAATCAGATAAATAAGGGAGAATGACAAGCCCCCAATGCGTGGTTTTAATGACGTCAAGAGCGTGAGGCACAGCTAGAAGCTTGTAAGAAAATATAGCGAATAACGTCAGAAGATACACATAGAGTAAGTTTTTAGTACTACGAAGTTTCCGAAAAGTATTTTGAGTTGCATTTTCAGCAACACGCCAGGAACCTGTGGGAAGAGAACTAGGATCACCAATGAGTGCTATCACACCTACTAAAAAACCAGCCAAAATAGAATAAATATTAACTAAGACATCAAGGGCTTTATCAGTTAAAAATGGTTGTAAAAGCACAGCAAAAATACCACTGAAAACAATAGTTAGCAGTAAATATATTGTTTTTTTTCTGTACTTTTTCCAGTTACTCATTGCTCTAATATGCCTTCACGCTCATATGCTTCTAACGATTCAACTAGCTTAAGCCACATTTTATCTCTATCAACGGACTTACCGTGTCGTTTTACCTTTACTGTATGTTTTAAGACTGTATCTTCATTAGTAAGTTTAGTACCGCTCTTGGTTGTTATCACATATCCGCCAACATTGGTTGAAGCCAATAACTTAGCTGTATTTTTCGCGTGTTCTTGACCAATATCAGCATCATTACCAGATGTTCGACCATCATGAGAAATTACAACCTTAGCATTTAATCCTTCTTTTTCGAGGATTTCAGCATCAGTGTCGTCATCTCTCAATACATCTAAAACACCTTTTACCATTTTGGTGATTTTTTGTAATTTTCCTGAAACTTTCTCTTTAGGATCAATACGTTTAATGTACTCTAAAGTGGAAAGATATGACACCGCATTGACAACTATATTGCTAACACCTTCATCTTCAATTGTCTTGACTACATCAATATCCGCAACCTGCTGTATGTCCATTACATTTGATTCTTTTACGTAACCGCCTTTTTCTATCAATGATGATAAAAATCCATTAATAACACTTGCTCTAAAAGTTGCAGCAGGGCTCATGATTAAGTGATTACCAAAAATACAAACGAATCCTTCACCATCGAGAAACTCTTGATCAATAGGAGCATCATAAGTACCAGCTTCAAGCTCTGCACTTGCTTTTGATGGTTTATTGATAGTGTTTGCTGAAGCACCCTCTTCATACAGACCCACAGAGAAAAGAGTACAATCCCTATTCCCATAACTTAGTTTAGCCTTACGGCTAGATAGCTTCATGCCAACGACAGAACGTTCTTCTCCTATATAAAAAGTACGTTCTTCAGTTGAGTTCAGTTTTAGCCAAGCGGACTTCGTCATTGTTTCAAGTGTATCTTTAACAGCAGCACCTTCAATTTTGGCGAATTCACAACGAAAATAGTAAACAGTTCTGTTCTTCGGTTTCTCTTTCTTTAGGGTCATATAAGATCACTTAAATTAATGTAAATACAACACTTATCAATGGGGTCT
>NZ_JAUOEU010000013.1:0-128256 GCF_031932105.1 Shewanella sp. SP1S1-7 | reverse complement strand
CAATAAGTGCGGTTGAGTGTGTAAGGTTTCGCGTATGCAGTAGCAAGCCGTATTAGTACAGAGACATCATATTGATGTGCACTGATGCTAACAGCTACAAGGATTAACTGGGGTTGAGTGAACTCATACCATCGCAACTGATTTGCAACCAAGCGGCACCTTCTGCGAGCTGATTGGCAAGCTGTGGCTGATGTGCTTGCCTTACCGCTTGTTTCATCTGGATTAACACTTGTTGTTCAATGGCGACAAGTGCGGCCATCGCTTGTGCCATATGGCATTGTTGCAGCAATTTGGTCACTTGAGTATAAGTCACTGGTATTGCATGACTTAGACCATGAATAGGCTCACCAGTTAGAGGGCGCAGCTGTTCAAAACGCGTCAACATTCGTTGATGGATATTCGCTTTGGTCGAAAAAATACGCTTAAGGTTATAGTCTTCGACGTACGTCATTGCCTGATTGTAGAATGTTAGCCCTTCTTGATTGAGCTTTATTATTTCATCAATCAAACTGATATCGGCGCGGATATCAGTCTGATGTTGCACAACATTAGACTTCATGAATGCCTCCAAATGCCAGCGTTCGGCACAGTCCTGTTTAACGGTTTGGCTTAACTAATTGCGTTTCGTTCAGCTACCATGCATATTTTGTTCTCATTTTTAATGGTATGTTAACAGGCTGATTTTTAGACTGATATTCTCGGTTACTTGCGCCATCCTCTTAGAATATCGGCAACTATTACCGTTGCTGTTGTTAAAATTTCACGACTGACATACAGTAGCCCTTCATACACAGGGAGTGGGATAGCATGGCTCGATTGACACTTTTTTATCACCTGCAGGATGTAAACGCCGAGCAAGCTATCATTGAACTCGCCGGCGCAGCCGACTTTAATAAGCTACGCAGTGTCGATGATTTACCTTGGATAGAGCAGCTTGAGGCGAACCACATTGATGTTGCCATCATTGAGCTGTCTAGCCTTAGCCGTGAGGATTATCTTGGGCTGCTGGACAATACGGCCTTGTCTAATATCGAGTTTATATTTCTCTCCGACGGTCAGCCGAACCCCAATCTTGATCAGTTAATGTCGAATTTTGCCTGTTATCATTTTCGTAAACCCTACGATATGACGTTGATCAGTGACATCTTCGCCGATTTTGCCCAGTATTTAGTCTCATCACCAATCCGGCCTCGGCCTTTTTCCAGCGAGCTAGACCAATATGGTTTGCTTGTCGGTTCCTCTGCAGCTATGCACAAGCTGTATCGTACGATACGTCGCGTTTCTGCGACCGACAGTAATGTGCTGATTATTGGTGAGAGTGGCGCAGGGAAAGAGCTCGTTGCCAATACCATACATCTTGCCAGCCCGAGATTGAACGAGCCTTTTATTGCAATTAACTGCGGTGCATTAAGCCCTGAGTTGGTCGATAGTGAGCTGTTTGGTCATGTCAAAGGCGCTTTCACTGGTGCGAATCGCGATCACAAAGGCGTATTTGAGCAGGCAGAAGGTGGAACCTTATTTCTTGATGAAGTCACCGAAATGCCGATTGAGCATCAAGTGAAGTTACTCAGAGTGCTTGAAAATAGCGAATATCGTCCCGTTGGCGGTGCCAAAGTGCAGCATGCCAATGTGCGGATTGTGGCGGCAACTAATCGTGATCCCATAGTGGCGATTGAGGCAGGGCAATTTCGCGAAGATTTGTATTTCCGTTTGGCCCAGTTCCCTATCCGCGTTCCGCCATTAAGGGAACGTGGCGATGATATTCTCGGGCTAGCGCAGCATTTTCTTGCCTATCGTAATGTGGCCGAAAAGCAGAATAAAAGCCTCGCTGAAGACAGTGCGCAGATGATTGCGGCATATCCTTGGCCAGGGAATGTGCGTGAATTAAAACATGCCATTGAGCGAGCCTATATTTTGGCAGATCAAGAGATTTTACCCAGTCACTTACAACTGCCACAGGCGAGTGAAATGGGGGCATCTGCCGATGACCAAGTGGTTATTCCGCAGGGCATGCGTTTAGAAGACTTAGAAAAAATCGCCATTTATCAAGCATTAGAAACCACTCAAGGCAATAAAACCGATACCGCCGAGCAACTGGGGATCAGCGTGAAAACTCTCTACAACAAGCTCAGCAAGTACGAGCAGCAAGTCGAAGCGGGTGAGCCGACGGCGGAATAGTGCTGATTATCAAATTAATATTGAAACAGAACCGATTTTTACACTATTTTTTTTGTAAATAATAACTCCTATTCTACAGCCCTTAAACAGAAAAGCGGAGATAGAATATGAAACACTTATTTACTACAGCATTATGGCTTTCTTTGACTGCCAGTAGTTTTGTAAACGCTACCCCAGCGGTAGGAAGTCTTGAAACAGTCGCTGAATTGCCAATACGACCTGGCAATGTCAGCGTCACTGCACAAGGTCGGATTTTTGCCACGGTACATCCACTTGATACGCCGTCAGGTATACAACTGATTGAAGTTAATCGTGAAACCAATGCTTACAAAGCTTGGCCTTCAATGGATTTGCAAAAAACATCGACAGCCAATACTGCTCAATTTGATACCTTATTAGGTATTGCTCAGGACAAAGCTGGACACCTCTGGACCGCAGATATGGGGTTAGAATTAGGTCAGACGAGGATTTGGGGATTCAACATTAAGGATGGCAGTCTATATAAACAAATTGTCCTACCACAAGCACTCGCGCCCAAAGGCAGCTTTATGCAGGATCTGGTTGTCGATTCACAAAAAGGCTGGATTTATTTAGCCGATATCGCCAACCCAGGCCTCTTAGCAGTGCGTATCGACGATGGTCATACCGTACGTTTTTCAGGTCATAGTTCGCTGCAGGCCGAAGCGGATGCAGTAATGAACATAGATAACAAAACAACATTGTTTAATGGCAAGGTTGCTAGTGTCGCGGTCAATCCCATCAGTTTATCTGCCGATGGAAGCACACTCTATTATGGTGCAATGAATGGCACTCACTGGTATCAGTTATCGACTGCGGCTTTACAAACAGGCAATAATGATAAAATTATCGCGACTGTAAAATTAGTCGGAGCTAAGCCAGTGTCAGATGGCGCTGCAACGTCCAAACAAGGTAATCATTACTTCACCAATTTGAACCACAATGCCATATCTATGTTAGATAACAAAGGTACGCTATCAACAGCGGTCAGTTCTCCATTGCTGGATTTTCCCGATAGTGTGCAATTTGGTGAAACGGGCTGGTTATATATTTCAGTGAATCAATTGCATAAAGCAAAAGCCTTTAATGGCGAAGCTGAAACAGCCAAACCACCTTATCGCATCATGCGACTCTGGACCGGTGAGGATACCGCTGCGGGTCAATAACACCTTAGCTGCAACTGCAAAGTTGCAGCTTTTCGTTACACTATGAGCGATATCGCAACGGTTATTTCCATTGATGTCAGTCGTTGGTTTAACTCGAAAGGATCTAAAAATAAGTTAGGTGTTGATTGTGTAAACTATCAATGCCTCATATTGTTACTAGCACAGGTCAATTTGGGATGGTGAGATAATTTTTGGAACAAGGAACAAGGAACAAGGAACAAGGAACAAGGAACAAGTTCAGTGACACTTAATCAACCTCCTAAGAGTGCGCTTTATCTCAAGGCGTTGAGTACCCAGTACCGACCTATACTGTGGTTTTTTGCCATTGCCTTGTTAGTGCTTGGATTGCTTTGTGCGAGGGCGGCCTGGTTACAACCCGAGCCCGTGTTACGGCTTGTGCTTGGTTGGGTGGCATTTTTTCTGTTGTTCCCTGTACTGCCGCTAGCGTTAGTTCGGCAACAATCTTGGTTAGATACCGAGCGACAGCAATTGTGGCTTGGTAAAGGTGTCTTCAATGGGAAGTTGCCTGGATTGTGGCGTTGGCGCGCCTATGCCTTTTCAGATATTAATGCTGTGCAACTCTATCTGCTACAAACAACCCATTGGCACCAGCTCGACCGTAACCGCCAAGCGGAAGATACGGTAGATCACTATCTCGCTTATTTACAAGTGCAGCAGCCTAAAGGGAGTCAACTGAAATTGGCTAACAGCACTGACAAGCAGGAATTACAGCAAGTTTTGCAGCAATGCGCGCAAGCGATAGGCTGTAAGTTTCAGGATTTTAGCAATAGTCCTCAAAAATCCCACCCCAAAGTGAGTGAATTTAATTTTATGCGAGTGCTTATTGCGCTTGTTGTTTTTATCTTAATAAACATCGCGATAGTGTCATTTATATGATTTTTGGGTCGATAGCATTTTCAGTCGATTCTTGATAAGGCACAAATACCTTGAGAGATGCGGGTTGGACTTCAATGGTGAGATCCGCGGGTTCAAAGATTTCGCCATCAATCACATATTTACACTTGGGCTGACTGCTAATGTTCACTTTTTTCGCATGGGCGTGGTGGACCTTGGTCGCGCTAGATGGCGTACCAGGTAGCTTTGAATGCGTGTCTTTATTGCCTTCCTTTACCCATCCAGCAATGGCTAATTCGGCTAGGCTAAGGAGCTTGTCTGTCGGCTCACTGCCGGCATCTAGCCAGGTAATATCGAGTAGGCCATCTGTCATGTTTGGCTCGCCATCGCCTTGCGCTAATACGCTGGTAAACGGTGCTGCATTGGCAACGATGAGGCTATGGGTGGTTAATGTTGTGGGCTCGGCATCATCTAAGCTGAGCTGTATGGTTAAAGTGACATCGGCATTGACGGCGCGCCATAAACCATCGAGGTAGGCAAACTGGCCGAGGGCATTTTTACGTTCACGGTTGGCAGATTCAATCATCTGCTGTTCAAAGCCAATCCCCACAAGTAACAAGACTAATTGTTCATTACAACGAGCTGTATCAATGGCTTGGTAATGCCCTTGGATAATATTGTCCAGCGCCTGAGAGACAGGAATGAGCTTACTGCCTAAACCAAATAGCGCGTGGCTGAGGGCGTTAGTCGTGCCTAACGGAATGATCCCTAAGGCGATATCAGTGTTCACTATTTCCGATGCCACCTCTGTCACTGTGCCATCGCCGCCACAGGCAATAATGATATCTGCGCCGCTACTGCGGGCTTTTTTGGCGAAGGTGTTTGCGCTGACATTTTCGCTGGTGAGTTTTAACGTTAGGTCAAAATAGGCTTTTAGTTCGTCTTGGATTTGCTCGCCATATTCTTGCCATTTGCCGCCGCCGGAGACTGGGTTGGCGATAATCCACGCCACTTTGTGGATGTTGATTTTGCCTTGCTTAAGCATGTGTTCAAGGGCGCGTAATTGCCATTTGTTTAAGCCCGCGGTTTTGCGGACTTGCTTAATTTGTTGCAGTACTTCGGCGAAGTTGCGCTGTTTATCTTTACAGACTAAATAGGCGGCGAGCACCAGTACTGAGCGGCCGCGCCCCATAGCACAGTGGATCAGCACCTGTTTATTGGCGCGCACTTGGCGATGTAACCAGTTAACGGCTTGATTGAGTTGGGCACTGGTCGGCACGCTATGGTCGAGGATGGGAATGTTCAAATACTCGATATGATCTTCAAACTGCGACCAATCTAAGCCATCAAATTCGGCGGTCACATCAAGAATTGCGGTGATCTTATTGGCTTTGATTTTCTGCAGATCCGCAGAAAATAATCGGCAGCCGAGATACAACTGCTCATCTATCTTTTGCATCGACGGCACAGAGTCGCGTTTTCTGGCCCAATGATTATACAGCCGACAGCCCAATAAAAACGGAATAAAGCCCCAGCGAATATACCAAGGGATAGTGCCATCTTGACGCTTTCTAAAAATGCTAGCGAGATTAAACCAGTAGGCTGAACCGACTAAAAATAGCGACAGGCTTGTCCAAGCCCAAATAAAGGTGAGCAGGGTAGACGTGCCCGTTACTGCAAAATAGGCGAGTAACACGGCACCCATAAAGTAGAAATATTTGATGTGGATTTTGCTTAGCATACGCGCCCTCCAATGCTGTTTTTTGATTTAACCGCTGCATGTTGAGCGGCTGACTGAATCGGTGAATCGCGTTGTTAACATTAGATCAAAAGGGTGGCAGTAGATATGTCTATTGCCACCCTCAAGTTAGGTTAAAGTGTCAGATTAGCACTTAGTATCTTTAGCCTTAACGCCTTCTTTAACTTCTTCACAGGCATCTTCAATGGCATTACCTGCATCAGTCATCACTTCATCAATTTTTTCGCCGGCATCTTCGGCTTTGTTATCACTACAGGCGGTTAAACCTAAAGCGAGCAGTAATGCCAGTGAAGCGCTTGTCATCAGAGTAAATGGTTTCATATACATCTCCTTTTCTAAAAAAATTAAAGTCGCGGTGACTTGCCCTTGAGGGCATTAATCAGCAGTGAAATTACGAGTAACACAATAAATAAGAAGAAAATAATTTTTGCGATTCCCGCTGCCGCGCCAGCGATACCCGTAAATCCAAACAGTCCGGCAATAACAGCGACAACTAGAAATACTAATGTCCAACCTAACATAATAACCTCCTGCCCTTGTCTTAATCCTTCGCATGACCGTTTGTGTCATTTGTAAGGTAACGGCTAATGGTTATTTCTAGAATGCGAACATAATGCCAACTTTGTTTATTTTAATTAAAATGTTGATTTTAAATAAAATTTAAAGAATTGGTTTTAAGCGGATACGAATGTGCTAAGCGTGGAATAGGCAATTTTTACCTAAGCTTCGGTAAGAGTTTCAGTCAGAAAATAGAGAAGCACAGCAAAAAAAAGCCGATACTTTTGAATGACAAAAAACTTTATTCACAAATCATGTGGTGTATGTAGAGTTTTGGGGAAGGGATATGTCCTATCAAAGTTTGCCTCGCAACCTATTCATAAATTACGCGATTGGTTGCTGGCGTGCATTGTCGCGGCAGTGGCCATCGGAAAAAGGGACTTTTCCGTTGAGCCCCAAGGATGGGTTTACGGCGTGCCACTGGAGCGACAGTGCTTAGCGGCATTGGCACAAACAGAGTCAATAACTCAAGGGATTAGATTGGTAATAAGGTCGGCGGCTTCGATTTAACGAGGTAGTGAAGAAGACTGCATCAAGTAGGGAGTTGAGTCCCTACTTGATGTCTCGATAGTCCGTTAGGGGTTAAAAACGATTTAGCGGTTTCCAGCGTTGCAGGCTAACTGGAATGCTAACCCCTTGGGATAACAGCAAGTTAATGCGGGATTGATACGCCGCGCCCACCATTAAATGTTTGGCTAAATCGACCGCATTACGGGCTTTATAGTCATCTAAATAACTGCCTTTTGCCCACGCATTAAATGCCCCGAGCGCAGGGCCTGCCCAAATTTGGTAATCCATTTCGCGGCCGACTTCACCTGTGTTCGACCAGCGGCTCGACAGACCCAAATACCAGCGGAAAATCAGCGCCATCTTACGTTTGGGGTTATCCAGTGCACGCTCGATTTGCTTAGGGTCACGTTCGTTAAAGTGGGCAACTGTGCCCGCCCAAATGTCATCGAGTGATGCGCGAAACACTTGCTCTTCGAGCTTTTTACGCTCGTCCGCGGGGATGGCATCAATTGAATCGTAACGGGTATAAATTTCATAAAGCTTATTGGCGCGCATTGGAAACAGAGTACCGCGCTTAACTACTTGTAATTTCACGCCCATTTCGAACATATCGGCGGCAGGCGCCATAGTCACATCAGCCATTTCTGTGGTGGCGAGTAACTTACGTGTGTGTTCGCTCGCGCCCGCCTCCACACACGCTTGGTTGATTGAACCTGTGACGATAAAGGCCGCGCCCATGTTGAAGGTGGCTAATGCTGCGTCGGGGGTACCAACGCCGCCGCCTGCACCGACACGGATGGGCGTCTTGTATTGATACTTAGCTTGGATTTCATCTTTGAGCGCCAAAATCGTCGGCAATAGCGTGACCAGTGGACGATTGTCGGTATGGCCACCTGAGTCGGCTTCGGCCGTGATGTCATCCGCCATTGGCACCAGTAATGCCATTGCCATTTGGTCTTGGCTGATAAGACCATCACTCACTAATTGCTGGAGGATTTTGGCAGGCGCCGGCTCCATAAACTTAGTTGCGACTTCGGTGCGGCTGATTTTGGCTATGACTTTGTTGCCAATGACGATGTCGCCATGTGCGTCGCGGCTCAAGCCCGCTGCGCGGTAATAGACGATCTGCGGCGTTAAACCTAAAAATGCCGAGGCTTCGACCGTGCGCACTTTATGTTTTAAAAACAGCTCAACGCTGCCGCGCTCTAATGCGGGCTCGCTTGGGCTGTGAATTAAGTTAAAGGCGTAGGGACCATTGGGCAGAGCTGCTTGAATGCGGGTAATGGCCGCTTCAACCCGGGATGGAATTAGCCCCGCCGCGCCAAATGAGCACAAAATGCCCGCTTGACCCAGCGCGATAACCAGTTCTTCCGAAGCAATACCGTTGGCCATGGCGCCGGCATAGTAAGCGTATTTAACCCCGTGGACGCGGCGAAAATTACTATCGCCTAAACTTTGGGTGCCAAGGGCAGGGGCAAAGGCGCTGACAGGGTGTGAGCCCAATGGCGCTTGGCTGTCACTGGTGGTCACTTCGGCCGTTTGCGCTATGCCTAAGCCTTTTTCACTGTGATTGACTAAGTAGCAGGCTTGGCTTAAATCTTTGAGTTTTTTGCCTAATGAGTCGATATCAAAGCTCAGCGCTGCATCATTGACTTGCCATGGCCAAGGGCTGAGTTTTTCGTTATTACTATTAAATTGATCGAGAGTATGGCTTGTCATAGGTATTCTCTTTTTATTGCCGCCTTAGGCACTCTGGCCAAGGCGACACATTATTTGTAATTAGCGTCTTTCTAATTGAGCAAGGTGATTAAGCTTCTTCAATACAGATGGCGATATCTTTGACTTCATAAATCCGCAGGCCATCTTTACTCAAGTTGGCATCGCCCATAATGATGCGTTTGCCATTGTCGTCTGTCACGCTGGTAATGTGAACATCCAGCGACATCTGCTTGTTTAATGGGTTAATTTGGCCGCGATACTTCCATTTGATATCCGACAATATCTGGCCAAATTTTGGATTCTTAAAGCCCGCACCAAGGTCTTGGTCAATCGCATAGGTTTGCATCAGCTCGATAATGGCTTCAACCCCTAATGAGCCTGGCATCACTGGATCTTGATGGAAATGGAATTGGAAGAACCAATCACTCGGGTCAATCGTGCGCTCGGCGTATAAATAGCCAAGGCCCGCTTTACCGCCGGCTGTTACGATTTCAGCCTTGTCGATAAAGTTAAGTTGACCGCCCGCTAAACGGTAATGTGGCTGACCTTGTGGGGCGTTAAAGCTGCGATGCTGTTTATCTAACAGATTGATTTGGCTATCGGCGGCTATACCATTTTGCACATGCCAAGGCTGAGTTGTCTTGCCGTTGTCTATGCCTAACTGGTTTTTCAGCGCATCGCCCTTGAAGTAACCAAATACCGCTTTACCTTGGTAGAATGGTTCGCCATCGCAGCTTAGCTCGAAGCTGAAATTCTGGATGATGTTGCTGCCGGCAATCACAGTCGATAACAAACGTGAGTCGTTCACTATGGTTTTGCCGCGTAAATCCACATGGCGCAGTAACTTACCGCTACCGTCTAAGTTACGGAAAAACAGCTCTTGGCCGGGGAAGCCCAAGGTGGTGCCCATATAACCTGAGATAAAGCCGTTTGGCTGCAGTGATATTTCCATCAGCACAGAATAGGGCATCACGGCGTGATGGCTGTTTTTATCGTAATACCAAGCGTTTGCGGGCACTTCGTATTCGGCGATACACGAAGAAGGCTTTTTCAGCTCGCCGCGTTTGCCGTCAATCGCAATGACGCGAGTCGTGAGCTGTAAATCACCGCAAGGCGTGCGCGGTGGAATAAGGCCGCGATAGATGCTGAAATCAGGGCCGAAGCAGTTTTCGATATCGCCAGTGGCAAATTCGAACATGTGATACGGCGTGAACGGCAGGGTATCGGGCACACGGTTGGCGTACTTTGAATCCGCTGGCGCAATCGGCGCAGGTACATGCTTTAGCGGCACTACGCCTTTGTTGGTTGGCGCAGTTAAATCTGGCAACTGCGCCATCAAAGGCGCGGCTAACGATGCGGGTGTTGTCGAAACCAGCGTCGCAGCCGAAGCAGTATTTTTAGCTACATTTGTAGTCGTATTGTTAGCTGTGCTGGCATCATTATCCGCAAGGTAGCGGGTGCATTCGGCTTCTTCTTTGATCATCACCCCAAGGTTTTGGAAATCCACCACCACTTTGCCGTTAAGCAGAATATCGATATTCGCCTTAGCATACGGGCGCGGACTCATACCTATTTCGGTGATTTCCATGCGATAGGTGAGTAGGCCAGATTGCGGCAACACTTGACCGCGACAGCGCACTTTTTGTGACGCGTTTTCGAGCGGTTGGAAACGACCGTCTTTTACATCGAGGTGCATCCCAATATGCAGCATAAAGAATTGCAGTAATTGTCCACAACCTTCAGCCATTAACGATCCCGCCATCACTTGGTCGCCCTTGAAATGACACGGGAAATACCAATGGTCGGCTTCGAGCTGCTTATGGCCTTGCACTGAACCTAAGCCCCACGCGCCGCCATGTACCTCAAGATGGCTGACTTGTTCAATCATCAGGAATTTTTCGGAGGCAAAACATAAAGAGGGCTGCAAACCATATTGGGCTTGATGCGCCGCGTGTGCGCCGCCAAAACAGCCACCGATATCGGCGCCGAGCAGTTTATGGATTTGGCTGTAATCAAATTGGTTTTGCGCGCAGTTCAGTAACGGATTAAAGCGCGGCTTATTCGGATTGTTCAAGGCGAGGTTGCGCGCTTTGATTTCGGCTTCGGTGTGAATAACGCCTTTGCCGTCGGCGAGTTCCTTGTCGGTGAAGAAGCCGGCACAGCCGCCATCCATTTTCAGGATCAGCTTGTCGCCCACGAAACATTCGTAGGAGAAGAAGAACAACAAGGTATCGCCATTGCGGGCAAAGTGATTGATGGAAATATCGTAGCGCAGAGTGTCGCCACCGCGCGGTAAGTCGCCAAGGAAGGTCAGGGTGCAATCAAGCAGGCGATAAACGCGCTCGCCCTTATTTTCAAAGTCGATACCTAAGTAGCTGATCAGCATCAAGTCGCATTGACCCGATTCAACCGCCACGGCCCACGGAATTTGACCATCGACCAAATACGGCGCGTCCACAGGAATGTCGTATTCCGTGGTCATAGTGCAAGGCTGATATTGGTTCATCTGGGCGTTTAATTTCGTTACCCGAGATACCAGCAAATAGTCTGTGGTTGGCAGGCGTACACGGCGCGAGTAGCTGTCGATAATGGCGTAATCTTGACCAAAGACGTTAGCGATATCACCTTCGGCGTACTCGACTAAATCCGCATAATCCCAAATGCAAGGCTTGCTTATCGGTGTTGGCGGCGTGTACAGAGGCACTTTTGCATGGTTTGGATAAAGCGCAGGATGTGGGAGAACCGCTGGCGCAGATGCTTGAACGATGGCTTGCTGCTCCACTGGAGTAGCTTGGCCATTGGCCGCTAACTCGCTGGCAAGCTGGGCTTTCATCAAGGCATCGGCCAGCTTCAGGCCTTGCTCACGGCTTTGTAAAAAGGCTAGATGTGCTTCACGGGCTAGTTGCTGATTACGTATAAATGCAGCGTCTTTTAGCTCTGCTTGAGCGGCGTTGTTATTGGGCGTGCTTAGGGCATTCATTGGCATGCTGCTTAATGTCTCTTTTTGTAGAGCCGTGATTGGGCTGCTTGTTGCAAAGCCACTCGTGTCTTTGCTCGCTATTTGGGCCAAATGTTTGCGTTGGCTGCGCTTTGGCAATGCAGTGATGGCTTGGGCTTTTTGCTGTATTGCATCTATGTCCGCGAGCGGCGTATCAAGGATATGCTGATAGATATCGCGGCCACCGAGTGTCACTTGTTTAATTAAGTGTTTTTGCTCTGAAAGCGTTAAGTCTTGTTCAAGCCTTTGCTGCAAACTGTGCGCTTGCGTGGCACTTTGACTGAGCAATAATTGCGAGCATTTACCTTGGCTAAACGTGGCAACGAGCGCGTGCTGCACTTGATTAGCTTGTGGCTGTGCTTGGTTTTTTAATTGCCCATGATTTTTAAGCTGAAGCAGGGCGCTCAAAATACTCGCCATGCCCGCAGCGGCAAAGTTGTGGCCAATGGTATCAGCGGCTTGGCTGCGCTCACTCACACTCGGCAGCAGGGTATTGAGTACCAACTCTGAATCGGCAAGTTGCTCA
The DNA here is from genome assembly GCF_031932105.1 of Shewanella sp. SP1S1-7. Lineage (NCBI taxonomy): Bacteria > Pseudomonadati > Pseudomonadota > Gammaproteobacteria > Alteromonadales > Shewanellaceae > Shewanella > Shewanella sp. SP1S1-7. The sequence continues at coordinate 115,969 of NZ_JAUOEU010000013.1, read as the reverse complement.
ACTGCAACACTGGTTTCAATCAAGCTAATCTGGTTGCTATTCACCTTGGCTTGGGTTAACAAGTCATCGCAAATGCGCGCTGTGTTGCTGTTACCTTGTATATCACACATGGCGCCAAACACTTGGCCACTGATGTGACCATAGCTGTTGCTATTGGCATCATTAAGTAGAACATTAGTATTTGAATTTTCAGCAGTTAGCACCAGTGCGCCAGCACCTTCACCGACTTTCCAACCTGTGTCAGTGGCAGTAAATGCCACTGGCGATACGGCATTTTTGAGGATCACTTGCTCAAGGCTGCCACTTAAATCGACGGCGGCGATCACTACGGCATCTAAGGATTCTTGGGACAACAGGTTTTCGGCTACATCGATACAGCGGGCGACCGATTGCTCCGCCGCTGAAATGGTAAAGGCAGGGCCGTTAAAGTCCCAAAGGGATGCGATGCGTGACGCCATGATATTGCCAATAAAACTGGTGTATTGGTTCAGTTTGGCGGCATCGAGCACACTGTCCATGGCGATTTTTTCAAGGGCGAGATACTCAGCTTGTGTGAGGGTGATCCCTTGTTTTTTAAGGCTGTCTGCCAGTTGCGTGTGCAGATTTACGCGGCCACGGAACTGGTGTAATTCAAGCTCTGTTTCCATCGCCACTAATACAGCAACCTTGCCACCGGGCTTTAAATTCGCATCACGAATCGCTTCATCGGCCACTTTGATCAGCAGCAGTTGCTGGGAGATCAGGCGGTCGTCTTCATTGGGCGGCACTTTAAAGCGCAGAAAGTCAAAATCGAACTGGTCGATATACGCGCCCTGTGGTGCGGCTACGAGGCCAGTTCCGGTTAAACCAAAGTTGGCTAGAATATCAGGGTGTTTATCTAAGCCTTTCCAGCGTTTAGCGGGCAGCGGGATAAAGGCATGTTGCCGAGCTTGAATCGTGTTATCCAGTGCATTAATGGAGGATAAAGGCCCAAAGTGCGATGCTAAACCGATGATATTTAATGGCGTGTGCTGATAACTTACAGCGGCTGCGGCTTGTTCATTCTTTTTGTTTGTATTGGCAACATAGGATTCCAGCAGTAAATGCGCGTTACAGCCGCCAAAACCAAACACGGAAACACCGGCGTGGCGGCGGTCATTGCCGGCTTTATCGGGCCAAGCATGCAATTCTGTTGGCAGATTTTTTGCGCTAAACAAGCCCTTAGGCGAGGATATCGGCGCTGATAAGTTAATACTGGGCGGCAGTCGACCCGAGCGCATGGCAAAAATCATCTTCATGATCCCCGGCATGCCCGCGGCTGTGAGTAAATGGCCTAAGTTGGATTTTGCCGAACCGATCAGCGGCACAGCAGAGCCCGCGAGTTTGTCCTCGAAGAAGCGCTCCATCGAGGCGAGCTCGACCTTATCCCCGAGCGGCGTGCCGGTGGCATGGCATTCAATCACTTCGATATTGGCAGGCTGAGTGTTTGCCGCACTATATGCGCGCTCGAAGGCTTGCACTTGGCCCTTGCTGTTAGGGCTTAATACAAACTGGCCTTTACCGTCGTTCGACAAACCAATGCCGCTGACGACCGCATAGATGTTATCGCCATCGCGCTCGGCATCTTCTAAGCGTTTTAAAACTAAAACCCCAGCGCCTTCTCCGGCGAATAAGCCCTTGCTGTTACTATCAAAGGGCGCCGAAATACCATGATCTGGATAGGCGTGAAAAATCGAGAATCCCATGTTGATAAAGAAGGGATCTGCGCCCGATACTGCGCCCGCAAGCATCATATCGGCCTTGCCAGTTGTTAGGTAATCGCAGGCGAGTTTGAGTGCGTAAACTGAGCTAGCACAGGCGGCGTCCAGGCTTAACTGAGTGCCGCCTAAACCGAGTGCATCGCTGACCAGCTTTGAGGCTGTGTGAGCAACGGCGCCATTGGCGACGTTTAATACTTGCTCGACGTTTAACGCTTCTCCAGCGTGAGCTTGGTTAAAATCAGCCAGTTGAAAAGCGCTTTGGTTAAGTTTGTTTTGCAGCGCCTTTTCAACGGTTTGATGATACAGAGGCAAAAATAATTCATTGGAGCGGGCGGTCGGGAACGACAAGGTTCCCATCACGATACCTGTGCGCGCCAGTATGGCATCGCTTGTGGCAATCCCTGCGTCTTGGAGGGCTTTACGACTGCAATCGAGTGCCCATAAAAAGCTTTCATCTAAACCGTCAAAGGCAGACTCAGGCAGTTGATAACCCTTGGCATCAAACTGGAAGTGTTGGATGTAGCCGCCCTTATCACAGTAAAAACGGTCAGACTGACCCTGCACACCTTGGTAATCGGCGGGATTGGCATTGAGCTTTTCGCGGCTAATTTGGGTGCGCGAGTCTTTTTTATCCAGCAGGTTTTGCCAGAAGGTTTGGGGATTATCGGCGTCAGGGTATTGAGTCGCGAGACCGACAATCGCGATTTTTGACGCACTTTTTGATGCGCGGTTTGACGCAATGGTAGGCACGGTAGTTTTATCAATAGTAGGGGAATGCTGAGAACTCACTGGGGTTCTCCTTCTGGTGATACTGCTGATGATAAAGGGGCTGCGTTAGCACTTAGTGGCTGAATGAGCGGCGCGAGCGAAAGCGGCACTCTGTGGCTTATCAGCTGAGCTAAACACTTGAGTAAGCTGGTGATCGCATCGGCCCCCTTGGCATTGCAAGCAATGGCGGCTGTCGCCGCGTTCGCAGTGCTTTGGCTTGCGTGGGCGTGGCTAATTTTATCTATGAGTGTGCTGGTTTGCCTATCGGCGCCCACTTCGACAAACAGCCTTGCGCCTTGCTCAGTGGCATTGTGAATGAGCGCACTAAAGTCGAGTGGCGAACAAAAGGTATCGGCAATCGCGCGGCCAATGCTGTGGCTATCCACGGTTACTGGCGCAGTTTGCGCTGCGCTGATAAAGCGAATCGGCAGATCTTGCGCCGCCGCTTTCAGCGCCTTAGGTTTCAGTGCCTCGGGTTTTAGCGCTTGAGTATAGAAATCTTGTACTTGCCCGTGGACTAACATGGCAGGCGCGGTATGCATTGCCGTGACGCGATTGGCGGCAATGCCGCGTTTGCCTAACGTGGCAAGCAGGGCTTTACAGCTTGTTTCGCAGCCTGCAATGACGCACGTATCACCTTGGGTGATGGCTAAGTAGGCGCGAGGGAACTCTGGCAATAATGCCTTGATTTCATGGCTACCTGAGCGCACCACAAAGCTGTTCCACACTATGGCTTCATCATCCGCAAGCTGCCATGCTCGGCGCACTGCGGTTAGCTCACCAGAAATCGCATGGTTGAAAATATCGCTATTTTCGGTGGCGTTGATCATAGCATGGGGCGTTTGCCACACATTAAGGCTTGCCCACATGGCGGCTTCACCCATTGAGTAGCCCAGCGCCATTTTTGGCTGAATATTAAAAACTTGGGTGAGCAATTTAGTGAATAGGTAACTGGCGCCCACGCCGCTAATCGCTTGCTGACTTAAGCTCATGCCAGCTGCAGTTTTAACATCTGCCGCATAAATTTGCGGAGATTGCAGCATGGCGCTTAAATCGCCTTCACGTTCTAGCTGGTGATACAGCGTGGGGAAATATTCATGCAAATTATTGAACATATTGGCGTAAACCGTGCCAACGCCGGGATAAACAAAGGTCAGTCCCGCATCCCCTAGCGGCTTAGCGGTAAAACAGCTGCCTGCTGGGGTCTTAAAGGCTTGACCCTGATGACGAACCGCATCATTTTCAAGCGCCGCAAGTATGGCGTTGGCTTCAAGTTTCAGATCGTCAATCGATGCCGCCATCAAGACTAATGCCAGTGGTGCGTTGGCATCATAGCGTTCAAACCAGAATGCGAGTTGATTTGATGCAAATGACGTGTTTAGTGCGCCAATCTCTAGTGAACTAAGCAGCTGAAATAGTTTTGCTTTTAGCTCATTAATACTGTCACCACTTATCGGCACAAACAGCCGGTTTTTATCAACAAGGGCTTTGGGCGCGATAACTAGTGTGCCTTGGGTCAGCACAATACTTTGGTTTAGATGTCGAGATTCATCCGTTTGACTTGACGTTTTTGCGACAAGATTTAGACACAACACCCGCGCTTGATGTTGGTCGCTAAACCAATAGCCCGTTTGCTGATTTCTCCCTTCTTTGTCATAAAGCGGCACTAGTGTTCGCGCCGCGAGGGCGGTTACGCCTTGGCGCAGCGCAATACATGCTTCATTAAGTGTGTTGGCGACAAGTTGATGCTGAACGGCTTGTGCTGGATTGCGCTTTGCCGCCCCTAATGCCTTATTAGCAACAGCTGCCGCATTAGCAACAGCCGCATTCACGCCATTTGTTGCCTCATTGCCTGCGGCAAAGCCCGCAATAAACCCGTGGGCGTGCAGGCGCAGTTTGGCGGCTGTTAAACCATCGAGCAAATATAAAGACTGAGTCAAAGGCTGGGGCTGATTGCCATCATTGAATTTAAGTTCAACCAGCTTGCCTTGCTCAAGGGCCGTCACCGCTTGACTCAATAATGCAGTAAGCGACCTTTGCTCATGCACTATTGGTTCATGTGCTGGCGATTGGTCGGCATCTAAAGCGCAAATCTGAACGCTTTCACGTTCAGCAAAACTCCCTAATATTTGGGCTGAGTGAGAGTCAAGGTTGAGCGCATCGCCAAGCAACACTGCAATACGCAGTGGCTTGGCGTTATTTGTCGTTGCTAAAGGAGAGGCTAAGTTCACTCGACTTTTGCCTCCACGCTTTCAATGCTTTTATTAGCAATTTTATTCGCAACTTTATTGGCTAAGAATGCACCGTTAAGGTTTTTGCTGATGGTGACTTTGGCGTTGTTCATCTCGCAGCTTAAGCGGCCATCTTGATGATATAGCGTGATATTGGCTTCAAGGGCGCGGCCAGAGTGTTTTACCACCTCGAGCACTAGATGACCTGTATCGCCAAAGGCAAATGGCGCATGGGAAATAAACTCACCAATGCTTGATGGCAAACTCGCCGCGCCATATTTGAGTCTCGCCCATACCAGCATCGCCTGCAGCAACAAATCTTCCGCAAAGGCTTGTGAGCCTTTAGGGGTGAGATTGGGTGCAAAACTCCCGCAGTCCGCTAACGCAACATGGGGTAGGCTCACCTTGGCGACTAAGCTTGCATCGTCAAACTTTAGCACTGACTCAATACCTTGCAGTCTTGGGCCGTGGAACAGCGTGCCATCGCTGTAAAGGCTGCCCGCGGTTGTGATGACAGAAAGTCCCGCTAAACTTTGCGCGTCAAAAGCAGTTGCTTTGTTCAAGCTGATAGCCGTGTCATCAACCACTAAAATAGCTTGATATTGCGGACGACCTTCAAAGCTGATTAAGGCATTGAATGCTTGTGCATTATCCAAGGGCGTTAGCTCAAGTTCCAGCATGATGGGGGCTGCACTTTCTAACACTCCATTTTGTAACACGGCAGTGTCGAAAATAATGCCCTTCAGCAGCTTGTAGCTTTGCACTTTGACAGGCTGCTTGAGCACGTCAAAGGCGGCTTCACGCATCCACTGAATCGCGCACACAGTCGGCAATACGGGATTACCATTAATGCAATGATCTTCAATAAAGATCATTGCCTTAGGGTCCAGTGTGCGCTGCAGTGTTAGCGGTTGCGTTAAAGCGATTGCAGCAAGTGTTGATGCCAAAGCATGCGGATCCGACGCGTCAGTGGTCAGATCCGCTTCAGGCTTTTTTAGATTGCTACCTTGAGTTGCTGGTTCGTCACTTGGAACTGTGCCTTGCATATCAGTACCGACCAGCAATTGTGCGCCTGTGTTGCTCAGTAATTGGCTCGCAAATAACTCAGCACCCGCCTTTAACGGGATCACATAAACACCGCGATCCATAAACATCTTTTTCAGCGCAGGGTTCACCATACCGCCGTCCCACGGACCCCAATCGAAGCTCATCACTTTGGCATTTGGCAGTTGCTGCGCCAGTTGCAGTGCGGCTTTGTTGAGTATGTCGTTGGACATAGCGTAATCGCTTTGGCCGGTATTGCCGTAAAAACCCGCCGCCGAAGAGAACAGGGCGATCAGTTTCACTTTATCTAAATCCAGTGCGGCAAGCAGATTGCTAATGCCTGTGACCTTAGTGCCATATACCCGTGCTAACTCATCTAAGGTTTTGTCTTGGATGTGTTTATCGGCGAGTACGCCCGCACCATGGATGATGCCGGTAATAGGTGATAACTCGGTGATAGGCACTATCGTGCTGGCGATCGCGTCTGGATTGTTTACATCGAGGCTTAAGTACTCGGCGCTCGCGCCCATGGCGGTAAAGGCTTCTAGTGCGGCTGCAATTTCTAGGCTGCTTTGCACTGGCCATACTAAGGCATCCACTTGTTTTGGCGTGGGTTTCTCGCCCAAGCTTTGAATGTGGGCAATGGCAGCGGCTTTAAGTTCACTGTTATTTTTACCCTGCGCCCAAGCGGGAATGGCTTGTTGGCTGCTTCTGCCGGCAAGGATAAAGTGCGCCTTGCTGCGTTTTGCCAGACTCAAGGCACATTCAAAGGTCACGCCTTTTGCGCCGCCGGTCACCAGAATTTTATCAGCACTGGTCAAGTTAGCTGCGCTGTGGCGGGTATCTGCCTTGCCTGCAACTAAGGTCACGCGTGCCAGTGTTTCAGTTGCGCCAGCTTCACTCACACCGACTTCTAATAGCTTATCGGTTGCGAATAACTCAGCGATGACTGCATTGGCCAGTTGTTTGGCATCAAGTGCTGGCGCGATATCTAAGGCGCGGCAATGCACGTTCGGCCACTCGTGGCTCAAGGTTTTAGTCAGACCTGCCAATGCCGCTTGGTTTAACTCGCTGCGGGCAATTTGGCTGTGGTTAAGATAACCAAAACCACCGTCGATACGACTGACGCTGATAAAGCTGCTGCTAGTATTGGCGGTTGCTGCTGTTGTTAAAAGCGGTTGTAAGTGCTTGGCGAACAAGAATGCTTGCTCGACCGACGCTTTGGCGGCACTGGACAACACTAAACCTTTCGCATCGGCTGAGGTTTTATGTTGTGGTTGCAGATGAATAAAGCCTGCAACCTGACCTAAGGTTTTGATCTCATTAATTACTGCGCTGATGCTGGTATCGTCAATCGCCGCCAATGTGAAGCTGGCAATGTGGCTATTGAGCGGTGATGCACTGGCTACAAGGCTTTCTGGCGAGCGCACAACCGCAACCGTTAGACCTTGAGCATGCAATTTCTCGGCAAGTACGCCAGCATTGTGACCATCATCGCTAATGATAATGCAGGCATCTTTAGCAAAAACGCGTGGCAGAGCTTTTTGTGCTGATTGTTGCGCTAGCTCAGCCGCCGCTGGCAACTTTTTTAGCACCACCTCACTGTGTGGTGGTAAATCATGGGGTGGCAAATCGATAGTAGGTTCAGGCTGAACGACAGCGCTAATTGGCGCTACATTCTGGCCTAGCTTACCTTGCATATAACTAACGATTTCGCCTAAGGTGCGACACTCGGCCAGATCTTCAGGATTCAGCTCAGGTAAGCCTGGTAGCTCGTCTTGCACTGTGCCTAAGATTTCAACGCGCTTGATAGAATCGATACCTAGATCGGCTTCCATATCCATGCTGAGTTCCAGCATTTCAGTGGGATAGCCTGTTTTGTCGGCCACCACTGCCATCATAGTTTGTTGCACTAACGCAGCGCTTAAACCGCTGGCGGCAGGCGCGGCAGTTGTCACATGAGTTGCTACGATAACTGATCCCACAGCTGGCAGTTTGCTGTTCATGTAGTTAACGATTTCGCCTAAGGTGCGACACTCGGCCAAATCTTCTGGGCTGAGCTCAGGTAAACCCGGCAGCTCGTCTTGCACTGTGCCTAAGATTTCAACGCGCTTGATCGAATCAATACCTAAATCGGCTTCCATATCCATGCTCAGTTCCAGCATTTCAGTGGGATAGCCCGTCTTGTCGGCCACCACTGACATCATGGTTTGTTGGACTTTTTCAGCACTTAAGCCGTTATTTGTTGGAACTTGTGCTGGCGTTGCTTCAACGTTTGCCGCTGGTGCAACTGCTACCGCGCTAACTACTGGCAATTTGCTGTTCATGTAGTCAACGATTTCGCCTAAGGTGCGACACTCGGCCAGATCTTCAGGATTAAGCTCAGGTAAGCCCGGTAGCTCATCTTGCACTGTGCCTAAGATTTCAACGCGCTTGATAGAATCGATGCCTAGATCGGCTTCCATGTCCATGCTGAGTTCCAGCATTTCAGTGGGGTAGCCCGTCTTGTCAGCCACCACAGCCATCATGGTTTGTTGCACTAACGCAGCGCTTAAACCGCTGGCGGCAGGCGCGGCAGTTGTCACATGAGTTGCTACGATAACTGATCCCACAGCTGGCAGTTTGCTGTTCATGTAGTCAACGATTTCGCCTAAGGTGCGACATTCGGCCAGATCTTCAGGATTCAGCTCAGGTAAGCCCGGTAGCTCATCTTGCACTGTACCTAAGATTTCAACGCGCTTGATGGAATCGATACCAAGATCGGCTTCCATATCCATGCTGAGCTCCAGCATTTCAGTCGGATAGCCAGTCTTGTCAGCCACCACAGTCATCATGGTTTGTTTAACAAGTGCAGCGCTTAAACCGTTGGCGGCAGGAGCTGTTGGCGCTGTTGTAGAAACTACAACTTGGCCAGCCGCAGGCAGTTTGCTGTTCATGTAGTCAACGATTTCACCCAAGGTGCGACACTCGGCCAAATCCTCTGGGCTGAGTTCAGGTAAGCCCGGCAGTTCGTCTTGTACTGTGCCTAAAATTTCAACGCGCTTAATAGAATCGATACCTAAATCGGCTTCCATATCCATGCTGAGTTCCAGCATTTCAGTGGGATAGCCAGTCTTGTCGGCCACCACAGCCATCATGGTGCTCTCGATTTCAGAAGCATGCACTAACGCAGCGCTTAAACCGTTGGCGGCAGGAGCTGTTGGCGCTGTTGTAGAAACTACAACTTGGCCAGCCGCAGGCAGTTTGCTGTTCATGTAGTCAACGATTTCACCTAAGGTACGGCACTCGGCCAGATCTTCTGGGCTGAGTTCAGGTAAGCCCGGCAGTTCGTCTTGCACTGTGCCTAAAATTTCAACGCGCTTAATCGAATCGATACCTAGATCGGCTTCCATATCCATGCCAAGTTCCAGCATTTCAGTGGGGTAGCCTGTTTTGTCGGCAACCACAGCCATCATAGTTTGTTGAACAAGTGCAGCACTTAAGCTGCTTGTTGCTGGTGCCACAGATGTCATTTCTGGCATAACTAAAACAGGAGCTGCTGGCGCAACTTGTACTGTCGCAGCAGGCGCATGAGCAACTGGAGCGGTTTGCACAACAGATGCAACAGGTGTGTTAATTGCTGGTCTCGTCGCAACAGCCTGAGCCGCTACTGGTGCGGCATTGTGTGCCACTGTCGATGTAGCAACTGTCGATGCAGCAACAGGTGCTGGAGCCGGCGCAGTTGCTCGTGGCTGAGCAACTGCTGGAGTAAAGTTAATCGGCGCATTGTTTAACATCGCCAAGGCCGCTTGGCTGCTACTGCTTTGCAGTTGCATAAATTCGGCGTGGCTTTGCAGGGTTTGCGCTTGATGCTGGTGGAACATTTCCATCGAGCGTTGCAGGCTTTCTGGGATTGCAATGCCTTGGCTTGCCATCTTGGCTTGTTCTGTCATCAGCGTCGTGAAGGTATCGCCGTATTGCTGCGGGATAGCTAAAAACTGTTGATGTAACTGCGCCGCTTGAGATTGTGCGCTGAAAAATGCCGTTAACGCATCGCCGCTGACGTTAGGTGTGCTTGGGTTTAACTGCGCCGTCGCTTGCTGCTGATTGCTTAAGCCTTGCGCAACGCTTGGGGATGTTTGTTTCATTTCAACAGCTGCCACTTGATTCGCTTCCACTTCTATTATTTTCTCAACAATTTTTTCGACTTCTTTTTCGACAACCGTTTCAACGATGCGATCCACATATTGCACTTGGCTAGTCACGCTGCCTGTGGCGAGGGATTTGGCCATCTTAGCTTTGGTCGCAGCACTAATATGGTTAGTGGCGGTGAGTTTGATGTTCATTGCTGATGGCGCTTCACGTTCGGCAATCTCTTGTGACGTGACTGCTTGATAGGGATCAACCTCAGTTAATGCCACACCGGCTACCGCGAGTTGCACAGCAGCTAAGCGTAATTGACTGTCACTGTCGCCCTTAGGATTCGGGTTCATGCTGACAAGGCAAAGCTCATTTAAGTGTTCGCCTAAGGTATTTTCAACTAACTTTTGCAGTATGTTTTTAGGGCCAAACTCAACAAAAACCCGGGCGCCAGCGTCATACATAGCCTGCAGTTGTTCGCTAAAATGAACTGATTGCAGCATATGTTGCTTGAATTCTGCTTTAATGGCTTTGCCATCGCTTGGGTGTAATTGACCCGTTCCGTTGGCATAAAGTGCGACTGAAGGTGCGCTGAATTTAGCTTTATCAATGGCTTTGGCAAATGGCTTTTGTGCGTGTCCAACCAATGGAGTATGGAATGCGCCTGAGACAGGCAGGGCAATCGCTTTAAAGCCCAGTTTGCTAATGGCTTTAGCGGCCAGCTGAGTTTGCTCTGTGCCACCTGCGATGACTAATTGTGTCGGCGCGTTGTAGTTGGCAATTTTAACGCCATCAAACTGGGCTAAACAGCTATTGAGCGCATCGATATCATTCTTTTGCTTAAGAATGATGGCGAACATTGTCCCTAAGTCAGTTTGAGTCCCAGTGTCTGCGGCTTTACTCGCGGTATCGCTCGGCACTTGCGCCATGGCATGTCCGCGGGCGAAGGCCAGTTCGACGTAATCAACACTCGAAATCACGCCTGCCGCGCAAAGAGCTGACAATTCACCAAAGCTGTGACCCGCCACCATATCGGGGGCAAAACCCGCCTGAGTCAATAGCGAATATTGCGCCATTGAAATCGCGCCTATAGCGCTTTGGGCGAACAGGGTATTGGTTAGCGCCGCTTCTTGGGCTTTCACCGCATCGGCATCGAATGCCGGAATAGGGTAAAGGATGTTGGATAACGGTGTTTGGCCGTGGTGAGCAAATACCTTATCGCTGGCCATCACTTGTTGGCGCATTTCAGGGAAATGGCAGGCGAGTTCGCGGCCCATGTTGAGGTACTGTGAACCTTGACCGGCAAACAGGGCGGCTACTTTCTTTGATTCATTCTTAGCCACTAAGGCATGAGAGCGGTAGCTGATACCAGACGGTAATTGCCACACTTCAATTGCATTGGTTTCTAAATGTGCAATCGATTGATTTAACTGAGCTTGTAGCTGTGCGATATCCTTAGCTACAAAACCTAAACGGGCATCTGTGCTTGCCAGTGTGCGTAGTGGATATTGCTGAGCGATAGCGTTCAGGCTCGCAGCGCTGCTCTTATTCGCGTTCGTGTTCACACTTTGGCTCAGCGCAGCTTTTAACTCGCTAAGCAGCGCGGCTTTATTGGCGGCGGCAAACAATAGTGTCTGCGGCACACTGCGCTGACGATATTGCTCGTCACGGCTATGCTCAGGTTTGTATTCTTCTAATACAAGATGGAAGTTAGTGCCGCCAAAACCAAAGGAGCTTACACCTGCACGGCGCGGTGTTGCATCGGCGCGTTGGAACCATGGGCGAGTTTCGGTATTTAAATAGAATGGCGAGCTTTCGATATTCAGTTTTGGATTGGGCTTACTGACGTTAATGGTCGCAGGCAATACCTTGTGGTGCAGTGCCAGCGCAGCTTTGATAACCCCGGCAGTACCCGCAGTTGATTTAGTGTGGCCCACTTGGGATTTCACTGAACCTAACGCGATATGCTGATTTGTGTCGTTGCCTTGGGCAAATACCGATTTTAAGCCATTGAATTCAGCCACATCACCCGCGGCAGTACCTGTGCCGTGGGCTTCAATCAAACCAATGCTGTGCGGTGCAAAACCTGCATCGTCGTAAGCGCGTTCGAGTGCTTTAGCTTGGCCCTCAGGGCGCGGCGCATAAATACTCTTAAATTTACCGTCCGATGAGGCGCCAACGCCTTTGATTACGGCATAAATTCGGTCGCCATCGCGCTCGGCATCTTCAAGGCGCTTAAGCGCGACCATGCCAATACCTTCGCCGATCATCATGCCTTTAGAATCGATATCGAAGGGTTGAATGGTTTCGTTAGTGGTGAAGGCTGGCGTTTTTGAGAAGCTCATGTACATTGATGGCGAGTTGTCGGTACAGACGCCGCCGGTGATCATCATGTCGCTACGACCTTCGGTCAGTTCAGTCAACGCCATACGCATAGCGGCAAGCGAGCCCGCGCAGGCAGCATCGACTACGCAGTTCATGCCGCCAAAATCAAAACGGTTGGCGATACGGCCTGCAATCACGTTGCCTAAGGACCCTGGGAAAGAGTTTTCTTCCCAGTGGATATATTGGTCTTGGAACTTTTTGATCAGCATTTCGCTGTCTTCATCGCTCAGGCCGCTGCTTTTGAATACTTTTTTCAATACTGGATATTGCAGGCGCGAGTTCAAGCTCTGACTGATTTTTTGACCACCGCCCACGCCTAGGGTGATGCCGATACGATCGCGATCATAATCGGTGGGCAGATTGGCATCGGCGAGCACTTCTTTGGCGACAATCAGCGACAGCAGTTGCGAGGTATCTGTCAGTTCTAAAATATTGGGCGGCAGACCGAATTCCATGGGATTAAAGTCGACTTCAGGCAAAAAACCACCGCGTTTACAGTAGCTTTTATCGGCTTTGCTTTTGTCGGCATCGTAGTAATCTTCGGCGCGCCAATGGGTGTCTGGGATGTCAGTAATGGCATCGATTTTTTCGCTGATCAAATCCCAAAATTTATTTAAATAACGCGAGTTAGCGAAGATACTGGCCATGCCGACGATGGCAACGGGCATATCTTTCAAACGTTTGTTGAGTCGTTTATCTTTTTTTGACTCAGTCGCAGAATTAGGTACAGAAGGGGTATGGCTCATAAAGAGTCTCCACGGGTCGACCTGGATACGGTGACCTTGTTTTGGGATTCAGCCGCGCTTGTCTTTGGCGTGCCATGGGCACCGGGAAAACGGGCTAAGAAGGTGTGATAGTTGCGAACGAGCAACTTTCGTAAATGAAACGGCCCATGTCTGAGAACATAGGCGATATATCTATTGGTCGCTTGGGTATTGCTGTCTTGATAAATATCGAGGTAAATCCAATCACTTGCCGTATCTATGCCTAATAGCACTGAGCTTGGGGCTTGCTCAGTAAGCTGCGGCGGTATGGTGAGTGACACCACTTGCACCACAGTATCGCCGTCGGTACTTGGCAGAGCTAACGCCTTGGCCAAGGTTTCTGGATTGACCGTATAGGTTTGGATATCGCTGCCTTGCGTCACAGGCAATTGATTAAAATAGCGTTCGGGTACTTGTGGTGCTTCAAACTCATCGAGCCGCGATATGCCGTAGCGCTTTAAACAACGGGCAAGGCCGGAGCGCGACACATTGGGATTAATGTAGGTTTGGGTGACGTGGAGCAATCTATCTAAGGTGAGTCTGAGTTGGTAACGTAATCCCACCACCACGTATTCTTCCATCGGCGTGAGCGTCGTGTTGAGATGGTGGGGCGTGTTCGAACTGTTGCTGATGGACTCACGCTTACGCCACTTACGCACTGTTGCCTCGGTAATATTTAAAATCTTTGCCAGCTGGCTCACGCTCAGATCCGATTGTTGGATAAAGAGTCGCATTTCAGGCGTAGTGGTGGCGTTGCGATGCCGAGGTGTGCTGTCTTTTTGCGCCGCTGGAGTTGTGCTCTTGGGGGCATAAGACGGCGCTTTAGATTGAGAGTCGCGAGTTGCCATTAAAAATAATTATTATCCGACATAATCTATTGGGACTGAGAAGCGATTTTGGCTGAGTCAAGACTGACATTTATGACTAATGTCGTGACACTCATAGTAAAACCTGTGCTTATCATCTGTGTCACTTAATGGGGATGCAGATTACCTGAGGTTTGGGGGCGATACAATCATCTGGGACTGGAATTTATTGGCTTTCGCTGAGTAATGGTATTTTCTGTGCGTTATGTTGGGTTTTCGCTTACCCCTTGGGCTGTTTAATACTTTGATAGCGGAAGATTTATATTGGTAGCGGCGATGAAGGCAGCTTTTTTGAGTTATCGGGGTAAAATAGCCCAATATTGGCTTACGTCCCTTTAGTCCTGAATGAGACTGTGCGGCTAAACCTGCTAATTTTTGGGGAACCTTGGCGCAATTGCAGCAAAAAATTGCGCTTAGGATGGAGCTAATAGTCGTTCTAAGAATTGCTCTTATTAGAGTGCGGCTAAGAATTGAAATAGGGCTTAGTTGAAACGATTTAAGATGCATAATGAACTCAGATAATGATGAACCTAGACAATAATGAACCCAGATAAGAATATTGCTAAGTGCTCTCCAAAAAGCCAGACAATGATAACTCATCAGCCGCAAGGTTTTGTACAGCTAGGCTCTCGAATGACCGACTCTCTAACATCTAGCAAAAACGGCGTGAATGTGGATCTGTTTTTTATTCCGCTGAACGATATGTCAGCGGCGCAAACATCACTTGCCGAGTCTTGGTTAAGTGATGATGAACTCGCAAAGGTCAGGCGTTATCGCGATCCCAAGGCGCAAATAAAGGGGTTACAGGTGAGGGCGGCGCTGCGGGCCGTATTATCTCGCTATGCGGATTTATCGCCACATGAGTGGTGTTTTGAATATGGCGCTAAGGGCAAACCGAGTTTAACGGCGAAATTGCAACAGCAAACGGGGCTTGAGTTTAATTTAAGCCATAGCGGCGATTGGTTATTGATTGGTGTGGCTCAGTTTGATGGTGTTGAGTCTGGTTTATTTGGGGTCGATATTGAAAGGTCACGGCCGAAGACGGATATCTATCCAATCCTAAATCACTATTTTTCTCCCCAAGAAACTGCAGCCTTGCTCGCCCTCGCCGATGAAGCGAGTCAGCGGCAGCGTTTTTTCGATTTATGGGCGCTAAAGGAGTCCTATATTAAGGCGACAGGACTAGGTTTAGCGCAGTCGCTCAAATCCTTTGCCTTTGAGCTTAAGCCGTTTGAGCAATTGGCGGCAGAATCGCTTGAGTTATCATGCCAAGATACCGGATTGAGGCAAGCCTGCGGCGTAGCTTCAATGCTTAATGTTTATCCACATATTCCATTACAAGTCCCGCTACAAATTCCAATACACACACTGGATTTAGCAGACCCTATGCATTGGCATGCACATTTTGGTCGTTTGACCGAGGAGTATCGCTTTGCCATTAGCCTAGCGCATGCCGGTAACGCCAGTCTTCCTTTAACGCTAACCGCACAACTGAGCAGTATAGAGTGCTTACTTGCTGCTGATTAACGACGAAAGTGCGTGTTTTTTTCACGCCAGTAAACTCAGATAAACCGCTGAAGTTCGCGATCGCATTTAGCCATGGTTCTTTCTCAGTCTTATCTTGCTATCAACCCGTTTTATTCATCTTCGGTTAAACATTGCTGGGTATAGTCACGCCGATAATATTTTGAATTTGAATGGATTAAATGAGGTTTAGCAATGAAACAGATTAAGTGCATGTTACCGGCTACTATGCTGGTGATGCTATCTGGTTGTGGTTATTTTGGTGGCGATGAAAAGCAACAATTAGAGCAGGCTTGGTTAGCCCAAGATCCACAATTGCAGCAAGTGGTTGAGCAAATTCGTGCTAATGGCTTAGATGTTGTGGCCCAAAGCGCAGCGGCGGGCACAGTTTCGGCCTGCGTGGCTGAAAAACTGAGCCAAGATCCGCTTGGCAAGTTAGTGAATGTTGAGGGCTCGCTGGTGGAGTCGGCCAAGGTGGCAGAATTGCTGGGTGACTTACAGAAAGTGATGGAACAAGATATCAGTTTTGATCAGGTCGCGAGCTTGCTGCAAAAAGGCGCCGATGCGGCGGCCTATGCTAAAAGCCTCATCGAGCAACAAGGTTTAGATCAAGCCTTACAAAGCCTTAAGCAAATGGCGACTGCGAGCGAGCAATTTGCCCAACAAGACTTAGGTGCGCATTTCCAGCAATTATTACTTGAGTGCAAAACTGCAGCGCCAACGCCAGGTTCTGCGAACTAATTCTGCTTTGTTAATCTGACAACATTATCCTCAATCACTTGGAACTAGGTTGATGATAGTTAATAGGTTCACTGGATAAGGAACCCCTATGTTTAAAAAAATGCTTGCCTCTGTCGGAATTGGCGGCGCGAGTGTCGATACTTTACTGGAAGATAATCGCTTGTTGCCGGGCCAAATGTTTAACGCGACAATTGTCGTTAAAGGCGGCAATGTGGCGCAGAGAATTTCGGGACTCGACTTGGCGTTAATGACTAAAGTTAAAGTGAGTACAGATAATGGCGATTATTTTAAAAATCATAAACTTGCAACTTGGCGTTTAAGCGATTCTTTTGAGATCCAAGCTGGTGAAGTGCGCAACATTCCTTTCAGTGGTAAGTTGCATCCTGAAACGCCATTTACTCAGTTACCTGTGCGGAATAATCAGTGTCAAGTTTGGCTGCAAACAGGTGTAGATATTGATTCAGCGATTGACCCTAGCGACACCGATGTTTTGGTTGTCATGCCTACACCAGTCCTTGAACATGTGCTTAATGCTATGTTTAGTATGGGTTATGTACTTTATAAGGCCGATGTTGAGCAGGGATTCTTGAATACCCGCGCCTTTCGCTCAACCTCTGGATGTTATCAAGAATTTGAGTTTAAGCCGCGTAATCTAGGGTTAAATACGATACGTGAGATTGAAATTTCTGTGGTGTGTGAAGCCGAGCAAACCCATTTACTACTTGAATTAGACAGGGCATTTCGTGGTGATGGCTATTTGTACTTTACGTTAGCCAATAACGCTAGCGCCAGCCAAGTGTTAGAAGTGTTCAAGGCGAATATACGCTAGTTAATCTTTTTCCATAAAAACGCCCTGAATCATCAGGGCGTTGATGTCACTACTTCGCGTTCGGAAGTGGGACGATTTCAAAGTTTTCATCAAATTTTACTAAGGTCGACGCTATCTTACCGAAGGCTGCTTCATCGCCTTCTAGTTTGGCCGTGCCGTTGGCAAGTAAGTCTTTGAGGGTCACTTTGCCGAGTAAAATCCCGGTAATGTCACGCTTATCAATATAAAGATTGGTATCGGCCTCTATTGGTTTATCAACCTTAATATTGCTTAAGTTACCGTTGCTTAACTCGACGAAGAGTGTTTCTTTAGTGTCGGGGTTAATCACATTAAGCCTTAACAGTCCAAGTTCAGCGGCCTTGATACTATCGACTTTGACGGCGAGGAAGTCGAACAGAGTCGAGATATCCATTTCACCTAAAATATCTGCCGAGGCCGATTTAGGGGCGCCGGGTTGGATCCCTGTGCGTAACTCTTGGGCGCCAGTAAGATAAATGTTGCGCCAGCCTGCACCTTCCGCTTGGTAACCCAGTTGTTCATAGGTATCGGCCAGTAATTGTCTTGCCTTTTCGTTATCGGGTTCTGCCATGACCACTTTATTCAGTGCCGTTGCCACGAAACGGTATTCGCCTTGGGCATAGTCGGCCTTGGCATGTTTAACCACAGCTTTAGCACCGCCCATATACTCGACAAATTTCTTCGCTTCATCCTTAGTCGGTAGCGGGTTTAAGTTGGCTGGATTCATATCGAAATAGCCTAAATACATGTTGTACACGGCTTTGGCATTATGGCTGTAGGTACCATGGTAACCATTGGTATACCAAGTGTCGCGCACGGCTTTAGGAATGGTGGTTTGAATCGCATCGCCAATATCTTGAATACCCACGCCATTATTGGCTAGACGCAGGGTTTGATTATGCACTAGGCCATAGTTATCCCTTTGCATTCTGAGGTAAGCATTTACATCCGCATTGCCAAAGACGGGCGCTGAATGGGCCTCGAAAAGTACCTGTGCATCATCGCCAAAGCGTGTCAGCAATGCATTGATATCCTTTGACCATTTGATGGCATCACGGACTTTTGCACCGCGCAAGGTGTAAATGTTGTGCATGCCATGGTAGGTGAGTTCACCCGTCCACAGGGCTTTCATTGAGGGAATATAGGTGGCCATTTCCGAGGCGGCTTCTGTGCCTGAGGCATCCATAAACACCATGTCTATGCCATCAATGGTGAGTGTTTCCCACTTATCTTTGCCGTTTAAGGTGACATCGGGTTTAACGTAGGTCACTTCGCCTTTGGATAATCCCTTGGCGAGCGCTGCATCGACAATGCCTTGATCGTTTCGCTCTAATGTTGCGCCGTATTGATAGGCAGCGCGGCGGCTCATGGCATTACCGGCGAGGACGTTTTCGTCGACAATTTCTTTGGTAATGTTATTTGAACCATAGACTTTGACCTTAGGGTACATGTCTTTGATTGCACGGGAACCGCCAAAATGGTCCGCATGACTGTGGGAATAAATCATCGCCACCACAGGTAAGTCATTACCCTCAGGCAAGTTTTTTAGCGCAAACTCCAATGATAACTTTGCCGCTTCTTTGGTGAGCAGCACGTCATAAAGGATCCACCCCGTTTTACCGCGGATAAGCGTTAAGTTCGACAAGTCAGTACCGCGAACTTGGTAAATCCCCTCTGTGACCTTGTATAAGCCGTTAGACACCATATTCAACTGGGCTTGGCGATAGAGTGATGGATTGACAGTGTCTGGGGTTTTGTCGCCGATAAAGCTAAATTCAGTGCGCAAAATGGCGGCTGTTGGTTCATCGAGTTCGGCGATGAGATTCTTAGAGAACTCTTCAAAGGCTTTTTTATCGGTGTAATTTAGAGTGGCTGCTGTGGCCTTGTTGACCTCAGCGGTTTGCTGGGTCGCAGGCTTTCCCTGATAGTGCAGACTGATATGTTCATGCTCGTGTTCTGCCGCTGTAGCGCTGAGGGAGAACGTTGCGATAATACTCAATGTCATCAAAGATTTTTGCATAATTTTACCTACAGATAGGAGGGATAGTGTCGTTGATGGTTTGAGTATAGACAGCTTGTGTATTTAGATAACTCGCGTTAGCTTGGGTTGTAATATTCATATTGTGAATGAGTAGTTTCCCTTATGCCGACACAAAAGCCATTAGATTTAAACTTATTGCGGGTGTTTATGGTGGTTTACCGTACTCGTTCATTCACGCAAGCGGCTGAAGAGTTGGACTTAACTCAGTCTTCAGTCAGTAACGCGATCAGTCGATTCAGGGTATGGGTCGGGGAGTCACTGTTCAATCGGGTTGGGAGGGGAATTGAACCGACGGCAGTGGCGCGGGAAATGTACCGTAAGTTTGAGCAGCCAATGGCAGATATCGAAACTGTATTGCTGGGGTTTGAGCATTTTGATCCAAAGTGCAGTCAGCGACGCTTCTATGTGTATGCCAATGAGTCGGTTATCGAAGCGCTGCAAACCGGTGTGCAGGCTTTATTACAGGATGCGGATATTGAAGTGATTTTTCGGGAATCACCGCCACAGGAAGCTGATTTATATCGCGATATCTTGCTTGAGCGAGTCGCTGTGGCGATAGACATTAAACCCGCGCAGCAAAGTTTGCTCTCGAGCAAATTACTCTTCACCGAAACCTTAGTGTGTATCGTCAGTCGGCAGCATCCTCGGATTCAAGGCGCCATTACCCATGAGCAGTATTTTGAGGAGAAACACGTCTTTTTGAATATGCGGCGTTTTAATCTTACTGCGGGGGATTTGTTTACCGAAGGCGTCTTGCCTAGACGCAAGATGTATAGTGAGCAGTCATCTTTATTGAGTATGTTTGCTACCGTAGGCAAAAGTGAGGCTATCGGCATAGCGCCTTTGCGATACGCCAGTCAGTACGCCGAGTTGTTCGGCATCCAGATTTTACCTATGCCACTGAAAACAAGACCCATTGATTTGTATATGGTGTGGAGCAGTAAATACACCCAAAACCCGAGCCATCAATGGCTACGAAGCTTATTGCTCGATGCCAGTGCGAGCACGGTAAATGAAAAAGCTCTGAATCTTGCTAGCAACTAGGCTAGCGATTCAGAGCTTAGTTTCGGTATGTAACCTTGGTTTTTGCTCAGTTCTAAACCTTAGTTCGTAATCTGATACTCGAACGAACGTTAATTACTGCCTTGCGAGTCTGTGGCTTTCGCCAGGTTGCTCGAAGTCACTGCGATACGGGTTGATATCTAAACCGCCGCGGCGCGTATAGCGGGCGTAAACGGTCAATTTAGTGCAATGACAGAAACGCTTCAAATCGACAAAAATTCGCTCGACACATTGCTCGTGGAACTCGTTATGTTGGCGGAAAGAAATCAAATAGCGCAGCAGTTTCTCGCGATCGATTTTAGGCCCTTGATAACGGATCATTACGCTGCCCCAGTCGGGTTGCGAAGTGATCAAACAGTTGGATTTCAGCAGGTTTGAATTAAGCGTTTCCGCAACTGTTTGCTTATCGTCCGTGCTGTTTTCCAAGTAATCAGGATTAAAACTATAATCGCTGACTTCAATATCGAGATCGTCAATACACGTGCCTGGTAACTCGATAATACGCTGAATGCCAAAGCTTTTTGGTTCGATGATTTTAACGCTAATATCACCTTGAGCACATTGACTTAAGTCTGCGACTAAGGTCTTTTGCAGTGAATCTATACTATCGAACTTGGTTTGATTAAAGCTATTGAGATACAGTTTGAACGATTTCGACTCAATCAGGTTCAGGCTTTCATAGCTTAAATGAAATTCAGCTATGGCCACCATAGGCTTACCTTTAGCATTTAACCAAGACAGCTCATAACCCGTCCAGATATCGGCACCATGAAACGGTAACGTCCCAGTTAGTGCAATAGCATTACGGTTTAGTGAGCGTGGAACCCCTTGCAGCAGCGACGCATCATACTCGGCTTGATAGTCTGTGGCTTTACCTAAAGTCAGGCCAACAAGCGCTTGCGCATCACTATAGGGATCGTGATTCTGTGTCATCAATACTGTTTCCATGTCAAAATAGGCGCACATTATACCTGAAATTGGATTGTGCTTAAGTGTCTTGTCTGCCCGCACTCGATAAATTTTTGCAAAACTACCATCAAGCTTACCTAACGAGTTTAGGTGAACTACCGCGTTATTACCCACAGGGTGAGGCTTCTGTGTGTATTCAAGGCGAATTTCATGCTGATCTTGATCAAGCCGTTTCTTGGCAGCCGGTTAAACGCGAAGTCGAAGGCAGTTTTGCCAATGTTGAGCATGCGCTTGAGTTGACTTTATGGCCAGAAATCAATCATTTTTACGGTCAGTATTATTCTGCACCTTTATTATTCGACTCAGAATGGGGCACGGGTGAGTTACTGCAAGTGTGGAATGAGGATGATTTTACCTGCCTGCAGCAAAACCTGATTGGTCATCTAATGATGAAGAAAAAGCTCAAGCAGCCACCGACGTGGTTTATCGGTTTGTTAGATGAGGGTGATAAAATGCTCACCATCAACAACAGTGATGGCAGCGTGTGGGTAGAGCTTCCAGGTGAGATCCCCACTCAGCAATTGTCGCCAAGTTTAGCGGAGTTTATTGGGGCGTTATCACCACGGATAGCACCGCCCGTTAAACATGAAGAACTGCCTATGCCCGCATTAGAACATCCGGGGATTTTTGCCAGCTTTAAACGTATGTGGCAAAACCTCTTTGGTAAACGTTAGTTGGCGTGAGCTTGACGCTATCTTGCTGCGAGTTCTCTGCCTTCAATCATGTTTAGCCAGAGTGTGGACGCTAAACCACACTGAGTTTGAGTGTGAACGCTCAACCTAAGCGTGGTTTATCTTAGGTTGAGGTTTTTGGCGAGATAAGATGATGTTACTGATGATCCCAAGACAGATTCGATACTATGCGGCAAGGCTCGCAGCGAAAGTGGAACATATCCAATAAAGGTTTATCGAGTTTCCAATCATGACTGCCACAACGTGGGCAAGGTCGCGCTTTTTCTGAGGCCAAATCTTGGCCGCCGACGCGGTATAAGTAGTAATAGGTCGGAATTTTAGTGAGATATTCGATACGGCCGCGCAAATCCCAACCTCTGCGAAATAAATCACTGTCTGGACTCGATAATTCCTCAAGTGCGGCAAATTCTGCTTTGGTGGCCGCCGCCATTTGTAACTCGTCACAGGCTTGCCATTCGCTCTGCCAACGGATAATGCGTTTGTGATCGCCATTAAAGGTTGCTGGGAGTCGATATAAAGGAATGGGCAGTAGATTATCGCCGCTGCGCAGGGGCGAGCACATGTGCACAAAGCTGGTATACAGCAGTTGCCAGCTGGGTGTGTCAGTATTGCTGACCTCAGAATTAATGTCCTGACCGATAAACTTTTCTCGCGGCGCGAGTAGCTTAGCGTCGGTTAACTCTGCTAAGGCTTTTTTGACCCAAGGGCTGTGATATTTATGCGCTAAACTGCTTTTCTCTGGCATCAGTAAACGCACTCTAAACTCACCGTCATTAAAGGCGACCGCAAATTCTCGCCCTAAGATTTGGCCATTAGCTCGATAGGCTTCAAGGAGCTGATTAATGGCTTTTTCGGCGGCAGAGATAGTGGTGTCGGCGAAGCATTCGAAGCGCAGTTCAGTGACAAACATTAAGCGGTTTTTCCTTGGGATTCTAATAAGTTGATGCGTTGTTTTAGTTCAAGCAGTTCGTTTTTCAATTGCATGATTTCTGCTTTTTGCTGCTCAGCATGACGCTCAAAATGCGTCTGTTGTATCTGCAGACGCTCGGCAAGCAGCGCAAGCGTCAAGGTATCGTTAGTTGCTGCGGCTTCGATTGTCGGGCTGAGGGCTTGTAACTCGGCTAAACGCTCGCGATCCGCCTTAGGCATAGATTTAAATTGCTGCAAGCCTTGGATCAATATCGGTAAAGGTAGGCTGCTACCTAAACGGGTTTTAATTAAGGCAAGGCTCGGTACTTTACCGCAGGCTTCGAGCGAACGTGCAGCCGCTAATACTTGGTCAAGTGGACTCATAATTAGCAAAATTCCTTAATTTGTTGAATGATTTAAACTAATCTCAAAAGGTTTCGTAAGTTTTTTCATTTAAAAACAATGTGTTGTCATTTGGCATCTATTTTGCTTATTGTCCTGCCTAAATCGCTTTTTCAAGCAAAAATAATAATCACACAGGATGTCACATGATTAACCACAAATTGAATAACAAACTTATCGCCATCACTTTTTTAGGGCTTGCAAGCTTAGGTCTTAGCGGCTGTGTGGTCAATGTCGGTGATGGCGAATCGGGTTGGGATAGCAGCGAATCATGGGAGAAAGTGCAGGATAAAAACCGCACGAACTTAACCAAACTGAGTTTAGGGATGCCCAAAGACCAAGTGATGATCTTAATGGGCACCGCTGATTTTAGTGAAGCCTACATTCAACAAAGTGCTCAACAAGGTGAATCGAATAAAGAAGTCTTAGTGTTGTTTTATCGTACCCAGCGCAATAATGGCGATGGAAAAACCACTAAGGATGAATGCACACCTATCGTGCTGAGCAACAATGCCTTAGTGGGTTGGGGTGAAACGGCTTACAGTAAAATTTAACCCGCGAGTTTTATAGCTTACGTAGCTGAGTATCGAGTTGCTCAATGGGCTCAGTCCAGAGTGCGTCAGCTTCTAGGCCTTCGATGATAAAGCTCTTTTGAGCTGGGGTCCAAAAGGGCGCTTGGCTTAGATGGATGTGATGGTCGATATCATGGGTTGCAATAAATTGCGCTATGGCTTCATCGCTACTGTCTAAACCGAGTTGCTCGAATAAGTGGCTTAGGTCTACTGGAGTTGTATCCATCATTGTTTCCTTTTCAGTATAGTGCCTTCGTTTAGAGTAAGCGCCTGATTGAAAAATGCAATCTATGATTAAAATTTGCACTTTTCCGTTTCCTTGGTAAATTAATTGTTACTCATAAAAAGTGTGAGCTAAGTCAAGGAATACTAATAATGGACAATGAAACCTTGGAAGACTGCCGTGCAGTCTATTTGACAGCGGAAGACTTACGCATTGCTGCCTCTATCCTCTATAACGCTTACCATGATGACCCTTTTTTTGTCGATTCACTTTTCACCTCAGATAAAGCCGCTTACGAGCAAAAACTGCGCGCCGCGATCCGCGAAGAACTCAATACGTTATGGCAACAAAAACAAGCACTCATAGGTTTGTTCGACCATGAAAGACTGGTTGGTTTAGCCTGTGTGGTAACGCAAGAAGTGCCTTTGGGAGAAGGGCGTTACTGGCATTGGCGCTTAAAGATGTTGTTAGGTACGGGCTGGCAATCGACCCAAGCGTTGATGAAAAAAGAGTCCAGTATTGTCGAACTCTTACCCAGTAAGCACTGCGGTATTTTGCAGTTTATCGCCCTTGCACCGAACGAGCAGCATAAAGGACTCGGACATAAGTTAGTGCAAGCGGTAGTGAGTTGGTGTGATGAACAGCCGGATTTGGATGGTATTGGCGTGTTTGCCGCCCAGGAGAGCCATCTGCAGTTATTTACCCAGCATGATTTTGTCTCTTTAGGCGAGCTCAATATCGGCAGTGTCCATGGTCAGTTATTATTCTATTCGGTTCAACAAGATGACTCACTCTTATAAACGGTTCGCCGATTTCTATCCTTTCTATTTATCCCAACATCAGCACCCGACTTGCCGGCAATTACACTTTATTGGCAGTTGTTTAGTCCTGCTGCTGATTGGCATTGCCTTGGTTTCACAAGCCTGGTGGCTATGTTGGTTTATTCCGGTCGTTGGCTACGGTTTTGCGTGGGTGGGACACTTAGTATTCGAGAAGAATCGACCCGCGACATTTCAGTATCCCTTTTACAGTTTGATGGCTGATTGGATAATGTTTGCTCAGATGATCAGCGGCTTTTTTAAGCGTTAAAAAAGCCGTCCGAGTGAGATGCCCATGCCCGTGTGAGAGATCGCTTACAAACGCTGTAGGACATAATGTTTTCTTTTTGATTGTTTTTTGTTCTATTATGTTTAATTTTAAATAGAATCATTTGCTTATGTTTATTTAGTTTATGTTTGACCGTAATTTCTTTTGTAGTCCGTTCTTTGAGCCGAACAAAAAAGTCATGGTTAACGTAGAATTCACTCATGGCCAAAGCAAATGGATAGCAAGGAAAGCGAAACAGGCCAAAGGGACTCAAGAAGCAACGAATTAAGATTTCAAGGTTGAAATCGCTGACGGTAGGAAAACTGTCATTCGCCTAGGATAGGCTAAGGAAAAGCAGGATTGCTTTTCAAGGATGATTAGAGACAGTGAGTCGTATCGTCAGGATGATGAATTTCAGGAAGAATACAGGACACGCTTAAGGATTAAGCATGAACTCGAGACAGGATGTGTCGAGACAAGGATAAAGTATAAGGGTGAACAGCTTGTACTACTCTATGGAAGACAAATTTTTGCAGGATGCAATAGGAAAAAGTCATAGGAAGTGACAGGCTCTGTAAAATGGGTTTACAGGTCAAAGGACTGAGTGTTATCTCACGCAAGTTTGATACACAGGGACGAAAAGGGATTACAGGGACGACGCAGGACGCAAGCAGACGCATGGATGGTGCAGGGAGCACAAATCGAGCAGGACGGCTTACAAAGGATAAATGGGGCGCACTTTAGTTGCGCCCTTTTCTTTGGTTCATTTTCAGCATTAATCTCGCTTTGCCAAGCTATAAAGCTATTCACACAGATTTTATCTTAACTCTGCTTAAAGACTTATCACCGTAAAGCATGTTTACCAGTCTACTTCTCTTATTGCCCAATGATTTACTCTCTGTGTTGACTGTGTTTTGGTCATGCACGAATGCTTGTCGAATTTTGAGCGATAGTGGTTTATGCATAACTCCTTCAGGGGAGAACATCTAGCGCTTTGCTTACTTTTGATTCGAATTGCCATCCTCCGTGTAAGAGATCTCTCACAAGTATGTAAGTAATTTGTAAGTTAAAGGGGGGGTATATCTTGGATTTGGTTATTATTTTTATTTATATCAGCCGGTTAGTCTATTTTTCATCAGTTAAGCTCACTATTTTCGTTAACATTTTAAATAATCCGCAATGAGTACTTTTGTTGGTTGGCGTAGAATTCATTTTGTAGAAGGAGTTACGGGCAACAGGATGTTGGCGATCAGGATGATCGAACAGTGACTAAGGAATGTGACTTAAGGAATAGGGATATAGGCCTTTCAGGATGAAAGATAGCCAATACCAAGGAAGGGAGACTATCAAGGATTGATAGACTCATTGCATAGGATGGCAATGGCACAGGGAGTGCAATTGAATGGATGCAATACCCGTTTCATGGATGATGATGGAACCGCTCAGGAAAGAGCAAGCTTGGGACTGGATGACCAAGAGATAGGGAAGTACATGAGTACAAGGACCTCAAGGATTGAGCAGGGATGAAGCAGGACGCAGATTGACGCATGGATGGTGCAGGGAGCACAAAAATAGCGGGATAGCTTAACAGAGAATAGGAGGGCGTGGCTTTAGGGCCGCGCCCTTTCTTTTTTAACTTTTACAGTGAGTTATTTTGCAGCACCAGAGAATAACTGATTATTCTCAATTCTGGCGAACAGCTTATTTGAGCCAACATTGTCGATAAAAGCTTAATGGCATTTGCCTGAGCTACAGCCGCTTTGCGTACCACAACCGCCAAATTTCCCCTGCGCTGTCGGCGCCTCTTGCCATTCTGGCTCTGGGAAGATAGGCCATTCTATTTTTTGAATTTTCTTACCTTGCATCCAAATATGGCCACTGTACTGGTTAATACCGTCGGTGCTGAATTCAAATAAATATTTCGCTTTCCAACAAATCCCCGTGGTGCCGCCAATACTTGGGCGGGCGGTTTCCATTGCTATGGCTAACAGTTGCACTTTTTGTCGCCAGCATTCTTTTTCGGCAAAAATACGGCTCAGCTCTGCCATTTGGCGTAACTGCCAAAAAAATGCGGCAATCACGACGAGGCCAATAATTAACAGTAAATCTGACATCATTTGCTTGCTGCCTTAAACAAACCACCTATGGCTTGTGATAGTTGAATGCTTCGATTGGGATTTCTTAACTCGCCTAGCAGTTGATTGCGCAAACTAGGAATAGCCACAATATCAGCAAAGACCTGATTAAAAAAGGCTTGGGGCTGCAGTGCTAGGGCTTCTAAGTAAAGACTGCGACTTGAATCTTGTTTTAAGACCGACCAGTTACGTCCGGCAATGCTGATGAGGGCATTGGTATCTAAAGAGGCTTGGCCGTGTAGATGCTCAAACGCTTGTTGGCTGTGTTTGGCGCTAGAAGCCAAAGCCCGTAGGAAATAGGCTTGGTGCTCTGGGGCTGCATCTTGAAGTTTTGCGAGAATTTTATCGGCGAGTGTGTCGCTAATCAGTAAGTGTTCAAGACATTGGCATAGGGCGATTTGCACTTCAATGGCGGCGGTGTCAAAACTCGATACTAACTGCTGCTCATGATCAAATTCATTTGCGCGCGCACACACATCGGCTATGCCTTGCATCCCAATATGTTGCCATTGAGCTGGGGCAACTTGGCCTGACAAATACTGCACGGCAAATTCGTATTGCGATGACGCGCGTTGGCCGAGTTGTTTACGAACAAGCGCGTTGAATACGGCGAGTTTTTCTTGGCTTGGCTTGAAGTTAAACGGATTATTCGCGAGTCGTTCTTGCTGCTCTTCACTGAGTGGCTGAGTGGGATCTTGCCCTAATGCCGCTAATATCATTTCGATAAATTGTGAGCGCGGTGCAGGCGACAGTAATCCTTGCTCATCTAAGGCCAACTTTAGAAACCAAATAAAGTGTTGCTGACTGGCATCCCAAAAGACGATAGCAAACTGCGCATGTCCTTGAATGGGGTAAGGATAAGGGGTAGCGAGAGATTCTATTTGGTGAAACGCGAGCATATCAATATGTTGCACCCTACGGCCAAGATCATACACTTGGAACTGGGTTTTGGCTGTGGTTAAAAACTGGCTTAAAGTTGTAATTTCAGTCATTTGGCTGCCATATCAATCAAAGAGGCTCAATAAATTGGCGCCATTATAGGGGGAAGTGCGTCTGGATGGTATGATTGCGGCACTTTAATCGACCTATTCGGCCTGTGGATTATGGCAAGTTCCTTAATCACAACGGCTAACATGAGAATGGATCTGAAAGCTATGTTATACAGTCAAACCCAAGCTAAATTGGCTCAGATTGCCCAAGCGCTGCAAGCGGCCGAGTTGTGGTCTGAGCAGGCGCCCTCTGCCGAGGCAATGGCAAGCACAGCGCCTTTTGCCTGTGATCTTATGCCCCTTGAGCAGTGGTTGCAGTTTATTTTACTGCCTAGAATGCAGACTTTAATCGAAACGGGTGCGCCATTGCCAACGCAAATAGCGATAGCCCCTATGGCTGAGCATGTTTGGCAGGATATGCCCCCGCGCCAACCTCTGATTGGCGTATTGAATGAATTGGATATGTTGTTAAATGAATCAAGATGATATCTGGCTTGAAACGCCTGAAAATGCACTGAATGCATCCCAAGAGGATGATTCAGAAGAGCAGGCGCCTGAGATTGAAATTCTTTATGAAGATGATCACTTAGTGGCAATTCATAAACCTGCAGGCTTATTGGTCCACCGCAGTTATTTAGCGCGTCGGGAGCGATTTTTTGCCATGCAGCTGACCCGCGACTTAGTGGGCTGTCATGTCTTTCCGGTGCATCGTCTCGACAGGCCGACATCTGGCGTGCTTTTGTTTGCCAAGAGTAGTGAAGTCGCCAATGCACTGTGTGAGCAATTTGCTTCCCATACGATTGAAAAGCAATATTTGGCTTTAGTGCGCGGTAATATGCACGAGAGCGGTATTTTAGACTATGCGCTTAAGGTTGAGTTGGATGAATTGGGCGATAAGAATGCCGATCCCAACAAAGCGGCGCAAGAGGCTGTGACGGCGTATGAGCCGTTACTCAATACTGAAATTCCGTATCCGTCAGGCCGATATCCCACTAGCCGATTTGCACTGGTACGCTTGAGCCCTAAAACGGGGCGCAAGCATCAGCTCAGAAGACATATGGCGCATTTACGTCACCCCATAGTTGGTGATACCACCCATGGTGACGGTAAGCAAAATGCGTTTTTCCGCGAGCATTTTGGCATTAATCGCCTGTGGCTTATCGCGAAAAAGCTCAGCTTCACCCATCCTGTCACTCAAGTTCGGCTCAGCATAGAAACCGAGATCGAGCCTGAGTGGGAAACCGTGTTTGCTGAGCTAGGTTGGGACGAGGCGACCTTAAGTCAACAGGCTGAGTTGTTAATCGCCACGGATGAAATACCAACTGGCAATGCGTAACCCATGAGCTTAACTCTGACAATCTCAACTGAGACAATCTCGACATAATTGGCTGTCAGCCAAGTGAGTGGCATCAAAAGTCATTCGCTTGGCTTGGTTATTGGCACTAAAGCAATTGAATCAAAACTATCGAATCCATACACGGTCGAATCAACACTGTTTCACTAAAATGAGTCTTGCGGTTGTTAGTCGAGGCGTTGCGGAGTTTGTGCAGTTTGCGGACGCAGTTCTTGCATCATCACGGCTAAGGTTGAGAATCCAGAGGTAGATACAAGTGGTGATGTGAGATTTTGCTGGGCGGAGTGGAAATAGTTTTTACGTCGAATATGGGTTGTTTTGTGGTGTTGCTTGAGGTGTTTTTGGCGGGTGGACTGTCGCATCAGATATTTCCTCATGCTCAATGACTTGATTTATAAAAATTTTGCGCCTTAGCTTGCCCATCCGCTGAACAATAAAGTATGGTCAGCATAATAAGGTTTGCAACGCGATGTGGAGTGTACCATGAAAAAGGTGAATCTGGTGTTTGGCACTGTCTATGGCAGTGCACAATTTGCAGCCGAAACCCTAGAGAAAGAAATGCAAGTTTTAGGTTATGATGTCACATTGTGGCAACCTAATGAGGTAGCAAGCTTTATTCCTCCGCAGGATGAATTGTTAGTTGTGGTCACTTCTACGACAGGCCAAGGGGATTTACCCGAAGATATTCAGCCTTGGTATCATAATCTTAAAAATCTTGCGCCCTATTTACCAGCGCTTAACTACAGTGTAATCGCACTGGGTGATTCAAGTTATGAAACCTTTTGCGGCGCCGGTAAGTCTATAGATGCGCTTTTGAGTGAGCTTGGTGCTAAACCACTTGTAGAATTATTAGAAATCGATGCCTGTGAAACCATGGAACCTGAGGTTGAAGCGATAAAATGGCTAGAACGCTGGAATCAAGTCGTCAAGACCGAGCTCGTCGCTTAGGCAGTTTCGTTACTCAGCAATGGTTTAAATTTGCCCAGCGCTTAAGCCAAGCGCTGCTTATTCCTATTGCCATTTTGCCTGCAGCTGGGGTCATGCTCGGCTTAACCGTTAGTCCCATTCCTTTTATGCCCGAAGAGCTGACAGTGTTGATGTTGGCTGTGGGTAAACTCATTTTTGCCATCATGCCGATGTTATTTGCCGTAGCGGTCGCTATTGGCTTTTGCCGCGATCAAGGCATTGCCGCCTTTACGGCGGTGTTTGGTTATGGGGTGATGACGGCGACGTTAGCCGCGCTAGCTGATTTGTATCGACTCCCAACCCAGCCTCTATTGGGAATGGATACCTTAGATACTGGGATTGCGGGCGGCATGATGCTCGGCAGCATTACTTGTCTTGCGGTGCGCTGGAGTCAATATATACGCTTGCCTGCGATTTTCTCCTTCTTTGAGGGACGCCGCAGTGCATCTTTGTTGATCATTCCCCTAGCGATGGGCTTAGGTTATGTGCTCGCCCATGTGTGGCCACCCTTAGCGCTATTGATTGAGCGGGTATCTGACTGGGCGGTTTATCAAAAACCGGCTATCGCCTTTGGCGTGTATGGCGCATTAGAGCGGTTACTTATTCCCCTTGGCTTACACCATATTTGGAATGCACCTTTCTATTTAGAAGTGGGCCAATATCAGTTATTAGGGCACGAAGTCGTTCGTGGCGAGGTAGCGCGTTATTTAGCGGGCGATCCGCAGGCGGGAAACCTTGCCGGTGGTTACCTGATTAAAATGTGGGGATTACCTGCGGCGGCGCTGGCAATGTGGCGCTGCGCCGATCCCTCTGAGCGCAATCGCGTGGCGGGCATTATGCTCTCGGCGGGGGCGGCCAGTTGGTTAACTGGGGTGACTGAACCTATTGAATTTGCCTTTATGTTTGTGGCGCCAATCCTATTTATTATTCACGCCTTACTCACTGGGCTCGCTTACTTTATTTGTATCATGCTCGATATTCACCACAGCATAGTGTTCTCCCAAGGGCTGGTGGACTTTACGCTGTTATTTCCATTGTCCCGTAATGCCAGCTGGTTTATTTTCCTCGGACCTTTGACCGCCATCATATATTACCTGTTGTTTAGGTTGAGTATTTTAGCCTTTAATTTGAAAACGCCCGGCAGGCTTGAGCATAACGACAGTAAAGGACCTAAAGAAAGTTTACGGGCGATTATCGCGGCGCTTGGTGGGCGTGACAATATTGTTGAGCTGAATGCCTGTTTGACACGGTTACGCTTGAGCGTACACAAGCCAGAGTTAGTTAATAAGGTGCGTTTGAGTCAGTTGGGTGCTAAGGGCGTGATTGTTATGGGCAAAGGTGTGCAGGTGGTTTATGGCACTAAGGCCGAAACCCTGCGTAAAGTATTGCAGCGTTACTTAGATACTCGGCGCTAGGATTGTGTTTTTACAAAATTAACTGCTTAATTTTTACATTTTATTGATTCAAGCCTCTGAAATGTCATTTTTATTTTCGCATTATAGGATTTTCATGCTGTTCAGCGCGATTTGCTATGGCAAACTCGATGTAAGGACAATATAGGAGATCCAATTTTGCAACAAATGACTGAAACTCGCGGTAATATTTCGCCATCCATAGAACGTAAAATTTTACTGACGGATTGCGCCGATGCCCAAGGCCTCATCGCCAAAATCACCAGTGTTTGTTTTACTCATAAACTGAACATCATTAAAAACAGTGAGTTTGTGGATAATGCCCAAGGGCGTTTCTTTATGCGAACTGAGTTAGAGGGCATTTTTAATAGCGAACAGTTATTGCAGGATCTGCGCGACGTGCTGCCTGCTAAGAATCACATGACCTTGGTCAGCGCCGGCAAGAAACGCATTGTGGTGTTAGTGACGAAAGAAGCGCACTGTTTAGGCGATCTGTTGATGAAAGCTTATTACGGTGGTTTAAGTGTCGAGATTGCCGCTGTGGTGGGCAACCATGATGCGCTGCGCGAACTGGCCGAAAAATTTAACATTCCCTTTCATCTGGTGAGTCACGAAGGCCTAGACCGAATTCAGCACGAGCAAGCACTGTTAGCTGCGGTATCTCAATACGAACCCGATTATTTAGTCTTGGCTAAGTACATGCGGGTATTAACGCCTGATTTTGTGGCGCAATATCCTAATCGCATCATCAACATTCATCATTCTTTCTTACCAGCCTTTATCGGCGCAGCACCCTATCGCCAGGCTTGGGAGCGCGGGGTGAAAATTATCGGTGCGACGGCGCATTTTGTGAATAATTGCCTCGATGAAGGGCCGATCATCAAGCAAGACGTTATTCCCGTCGATCACAGTTATAGCGCCTTAGAAATGGCACGCGCTGGGCGCGATGTTGAAAAGAGTGTGCTGAGCAAAGCGCTGCAGTTGGTGCTTAACGAGCAAGTGGTCGTGTACGGCAATAAAACCGTGGTTTTTTAATCATCAATTGTAAAAAATAAAAGCGCAAAGCGCGATTTAAGGGGGGGGCTGCGCAACAGTATTAAGTGTTGGGAAATAATTTAATATGCTGTTGGGGGCATAGTCTTTATTTGAATGAGAGGTCCGAGGTGTTGCGAGGGTGTGAATAAATGAATAGTCGCTATAGTTAAATAAGGACATAACTCAATGAGATAAGGATGTGTGATGATTCCACAAAAGTACGACTTATTTTTAAAGCATGGAGCATTTCCTAAAAATGTTGAATTAAATTGGGCGGTTATAAATCAAAAAAAAGAGCTAGTTCGTCTTAGTGAGGCTTTTTATCAATTTGTTGGTAAGCCGATATCTGCAATTTTAAACCGTGCATTGACGTCTTGCTTTTCATCAATTGACATTAATGAGTTACTCTTGCCACAACATGGGTACCACATTACCCATTGGATCTCGGATAAAGGTGTTGCCGTTCAAGGCCGTTTTAGTTTAATGCCGAATGAAGATAATTTGTGGTGCTTGCAGATCACTACTTTTGCTTTGGATGAGCGTTGGTTGATGGAGTTACACCCTGAGTATTCGAATGCGGTACAAAAAAGTGACGATTGGCTACAGCAAATTGAAGCTGTTGTGGCCTCAAAACCCGAAGATGTGTTCCGTGTCGCAATTAATCAAGCTGTTGCTTTGACCTCAAGTACGGTTGGCTATTTGCATCTATATGATACGCAAAAAGCCCAGATCACATTAACTGCTTGGTCTGATGCAGTTGTTGAAAAGTGTGTTATTCCTGAAGAAAAGCATTATGCAGAGGGGGACGCTGGAATATGGATGGACTGTGTGCGGACAGGGCACGCTGTTATACATAATGATTATCTCAATGAACCTAAAAGAAAAGGTTTGCCTTATGGACACTTCAAAATAACCAGTCACATGAGTGTACCTATCTATTATCGTAACCGTATTGTGGGTGTTATTGGCGTAGGTAATCGAGATAAACCTTATACTGAGGTTGATGCTAAATCACTTACAGTTTTTGCTACCATACTCTGGCACTGTGTTGAATTGCCAAAATCAATGCGTGCTATTTCAAAACAATCGGTAGTTATACGCGAGCAAAAAAATAAGTTAACACAAACGTTAGTAAAATTAGTCGGTGCTATATCTGAAGCCGTAGAGTTAAAAGATGCTTATACGGCAGGGCATCAAAAGTCGGTGGCCCAATTAGCTTACCTTATTGGAGAGCGTTTAGGGTTGGACGCTAACCGGCTTGAAGGGTTGAAGCTAGGGGCAATGATCCACGATATAGGTAAATTAGGTGTTCCAACACAGATACTGTCTAAGCCTGCTAAATTAACCACTGAAGAATATGCCTTGATAAAAATGCATTCTCAGCAAGGTGCAGATATTATTGCTGAAGTCGAGTTTCCTTGGCCTATAAAAGAAATGATTTTGCAACATCATGAACGTTTAGACGGTTCAGGCTATCCTTTGGGGTTAAAAGGTAACGATATTATTTTGGAGGCTAAAATAATCGCCGTAGCCGATGTGGCTGATTCTGTTTTAAGTCATAGACCATATCGCCCATCATTAGGTTTACATAAGCTTGCGTCAATACTAGAGCAAGGCAAGGGAGTACAATTTAACGCAAAAGTAGTTGAGGCGTGTCTCGATATTTTGGCCGATCATGATTTGGAAAACGTGCAATATATTTCGCATCTTCCGCTAGCTCCAGTTGTTATGCTTACACTAGATAACACTTTGAATGAAATTCAGACATTATTCCATCAGCATAATTCAAAGGTTGGCTTGGTGACTGATGGCACGAATCATAAAATTTTAGGTGTCGTTGACCAATCAATGTTGATTTTCTGGCGTAGTCCCTTACTCGACACCGCAGCAGAACGTCTGGTTGACCGAAATATTGAGAATAAACGGGCACACCAAGTAATGAAACACAAAGTGCCTTTTATTGCCGCAAACACAATTTTAAAAGATGCAAAGCATTCTCTAGAACAGTTAAATGAAGACTATTTAATTGTTATGAATGAAGATAAGCCGCTTGGGTGTGTTACTTGGAAGATTTTAGCAACCGTTGAGAGCATTGAAATAGATAGTCATGGGTATCTCTAAGATGAAGGCAGTTCAGTACAATGTCCTGCCCTCATTTGAGATAATACTGTTAATCAACAATACGCAGTAATTCGTTGATACCCACTTTTCCGCGGGTTTTTGCATCCACTTTCTTAACGATAATGGCGGCATAGAGGCTGTACTTGCCACAGGCAGAGGGCAGGTTGCCAGAAACGACAACGGAACCTGCTGGTACACGACCGTAATGCACTTCACCAGTTTCGCGATCATAAATTCGAGTGCTTTGGCCGATATACACGCCCATAGAAATCACTGAGCCTTCTTCAACCACAACGCCTTCAACAATCTCAGAACGCGCACCGATAAAGCAGTTATCTTCGATGATGGTTGGGCCCGCTTGTAATGGCTCAAGTACGCCACCAATACCTACACCGCCAGATAAATGCACATTTTTACCGATTTGTGCACATGAGCCAACGGTCGCCCAAGTATCAACCATAGTGCCTTCATCAACATAAGCACCTAAGTTCACATAAGATGGCATCAACACGGTATTTTTACCGATGAATGAGCCTTTACGCACTGTAGCCGAAGGCACCACGCGAATGGCTTCCGCTTTAAAGCGAGCTTCATCATATTCGGCAAATTTTAACGGCACTTTGTCGAAGTATTTGGTTTCGGCGCCATCGATAACCACGTTATCGAAAATACGGAAGGACAGTAATACCGCCTTTTTCAGCCATTGGTGTACATGCCATTGTCCGTCGATTTTCTCGGCGACACGGACTTCACCTTTGTCGAGCATATTGATGACATTTTGTACATCGTCACGCACGCTGGCGTCAACTGTGCTTGGCGTGATGTCGGCGCGAGCTTCAAAAGCCGCCTCAATACGTTGGCGTAAAGCCTCCATTTACTTCTCCCAGTGGTCTCGTTAATTAACTGATTCGATATTCTTTGCACTCAAGGCACTGATTAAAGCGTCCCTGAGGGTATTCTCTTGGGTTTCGTTAAGCTGCAGGCCATCGTTGGTTTGCAGCATAAAAAAGTCTTCGGCTCGCTCACCAATGGTGGTGATCTTGGCCGCGAGTAACGTCGTGTTGCAACGGTAAAAGATATCCCCGACTTTTGCCAGTAATCCTGGCGAATCTAAGGCGATAAGCTCCATCATACTTGTACCATGACGACTGCTTTCGAGGAAACTCACTTGTGTCGGAACATTAAAAGGTTTCATCTTGCGCGACAGTTTTCTAAAGCGTGGCAGTTTTGGACTGTCGCTCGACAGGGCTTTTTCGAGCGCCTTACGGATACTTTGAATACGTGACAGCTGGCTAACGGGCGCGCCATCTTGCTCTAAGATCACAAAGGTATCGAGGGCATAATTGTCTTTTGACGTCATGATGTTGGCATCATGGACGTTGATATTTTTATTGTCGAGTACCGCCATCACAGTTGCGAATAATTTAGGTCTGTCTTGGCAATAGACAAAAAGCTCAGTGCCACCACGAGTCGTGTGTTTGGACACTAAGACTAAGGGCTCATCCTGTTGTTTATGCTTTAAAATCGCTTCGGCGTGCCACGCGACTTGATTGGGCTGGTGGCGTAAAAAGTAATCTGCCTTGAAACGTTGCCACAGAGTATCGAGATCTTTCTCTTTCAGTCCACGGCGCAGCAGTTCTTTTTTCGCCTTGGCTTGGTATTCACGAACCCTGGCACGAATGTCGACGGGTTTTTCTTTACCACGGGCGAGCACCCTTTGGGTCGAAAAGTACAAGTCGCGCAGCAGTGAGCCTTTCCAGTTGTTCCAGGTTTTTTCGTTGGTGGCGCAGATATCGGCGACGGTTAAGCAGTACAGATAGCTTAAATGCACGGCATCGCGGACTTTATTGGCAAAATCGGCCACCACATCGGGATCGGAAATATCTCGGCGCTGAGCAGTAACAGACATCACCAGATGATTCTCGACCAGCCAAGCGACTAGACGACCATCGTGATCGTTTAACCCGTGTAGCTTACAAAAGGCGAGGGCGTCGGCGCCGCCAAGTTTACTGTGATCGCCACCGCGGCCTTTGGCGATATCGTGGAAGATCGCGCCTAATACCAGTAAGCCCTTTTTCGGCAGTTGGTTGATGAGAATCGAGCCTAAGGGAAATTCTTCTTTTTGTTCGGGCTGGGAGAATCGTTCGATATTGAGCAGCAATCTGTGGGTATGTTCATCGACTGTGTAGGCGTGGAATAGGTCAAACTGCATCTGGCCTTCAATATTTCGCCATGCGGGTAAATAGGCCGATAACACACCGTGTTTATGCATTAAAGACAAGGCAACAATACCGCGAGGGTGGCGCAGAATTTCCATAAAGGCTTGGCGACAAAGCGGATTCTCTTGCAAGGCTTGCGGTTGGGCGCGTCTTGCTCGGCGCAGTGAACGCAGTGTTGGCGCGTAAATGCCTTTGATGTTGGAGTTTTTAGCGACCAACAAAAACAGCCGGACAATTTCTTCGCCGCTATCGAACAGATCATCGCTGAGCGCTTCAATAAAGGTGCCACGGCGCTGGTAGTGTTTATCTATCGATTGAATTTCTAAGGCTTTTGTGTGCCCCAGCGTTGCGCGCTTAAAGAGCTGCAACAGCATTTCGTTCAGCTCCATCACTCGGCGTACCGTGCGATAGTAGCGTTTCATCATCTGCTCAACAGCAAGCTGGGTGGCGTCTTCATAACCCATAAGTTCGGCAACTTGGCGCTGCACATCAAACAGTAAGCGGTTTTCATCGCGACCGACCACCATGTGCAGGGCAAAGCGTAGCTTCCATAAAAAGTGCTGACATTCGAGCAGCTCTTCTAATTCACCGGTCTCTAAAAAGTCGTATTGGACTAATTCTTCGAGGCGAGCGGCGCCAAAGTGACGCATGGCCACCCAAGCAATGGTTTGAATATCCCTAAGGCCGCCGGGACAACTCTTGATATTGGGTTCTAAATCGAAGGCACTGGCTCTGGCATGGCGGGCATTTTGTTCGTCACGCTTAGCGATAAAGAAGTCGCTTGAGGTCCAAAAGTCACTCTGACGAATGGCATCGTAGAGTTGGTCGAATAAAAACTCGGGCCCTTCGAGCAGTCGTGCCTCTAACAGGTTAGTGGCTATGGTGATGTCTTCACGGCCGAGAGTAATAGTGTCGTTTAACGTACGGACACTGTGGCCGATTTCGAGATTAGCATCCCACAGAAAGGCAATAAACTGACTGAGTGCCGCTTCGGCGGCGGGTGACAAGATATCATTAAACAGGAACAGCAAGTCGACATCTGAGTGGGGATGCAGCTCCCCACGGCCATAGCCGCCTACGGCAATCAGGGCAATATCGTATTCCCTTAGTCCGTGCTGTTCCCAAGCTTGCTTGACAAGGGCATCGACAAATTGACAGCGCTGCGTGACGAGCTCTTCAATCGGGGTTTTAGCCTTGAAACTGGCTAAAAGAGTCTGATTCTGTTCGATTAATGATTGTTTAGCGAGCAGAGCTGTATTCATCGAGTCCCTTGTTTTTATGCTTGTTAGTTTGGCCTATCGCTCGTGATTGATGATACGCGGGAAATCTTCATCCTCACGCAGAGTCAGTACTTCAACCCCTTTTTCTGTTACCAGAAGAGTGTGTTCCCACTGGGCAGAGTTTTTTCCATCGGAGGTGGTAACCGTCCACTTATCATCACGATCGAGTATGGTCGTGTGGCGACCGGCATTGATCATAGGTTCAATGGTGAAACACATGCCTGGGCGTAATACTGTGTTATCGCCGTTACGGTAGTGCATGACCTGAGGTTCTTCATGGAAACCTGAGCCAATACCGTGGCCACAATAATCTTGCACGATGGAATATTTCTCAAGGCCTGTTTTGCTTGCTTTGATGAATTTTTCGATAGTATTGCCAATTTCACCCAGTTTTAAACCTGGACGCACCTTGCGAATGGCTAAATAGAGGCTTTCTTGCGCGATGCGGCACAGGCGTTTGTCCTTAGCGCTCACTTCACCAATTAAAAACATCATCGAAGTATCACCGTGATAGCCGTCTTTAATCACTGTGATGTCGATATTGAGAATATCGCCTTCTTTCAATGGTGGGTTATCGTTCGGAATACCGTGGCAAATCACATTGTTTACTGAAGTACAAATGGACTTAGGAAAACCATGGTAGTTAAGCGGCGCCGAAATCGCACCTTGCTCTTCGGTATATTTGGCGCAGAGATCATTGAGTTCATTGGTGGTCACGCCCGGCTTAACATACGGGGCGATCATTTCTAATACCTGTGCGGCGAGTTTGCCCGCAGCACGCATTTTTTCAATTTCTTCAGCTGTCTTGATGACTATACTCATTGCGTTTTCTCTTGTGTCTTTAATGTCTGTTGGCCACGCAACCTAATGCAAAAATTTGTGCTTTAGGGCTATTTATGGTATAAAGCGCGCCGTTATGTTTAAGTCTTGATGAATTGCCTAAGCCAGCATTTGCTCTGTTTAGATACTTGCAAGACTAAAGATGGCGGCCATTATACATGGCTATTTGTCTAAATACTAAATCACACACGTGTCGACACATTCTTCGGGGTGCCCTCAGCTGTTAACTGCGGGGTCGAAGACATGGGATACGTGGAGGTCTAACCCCCTAAATTTTAAGGTAATAGAAATGACTACAGTTTCAATGCGCGATATGCTTCAGGCCGGTGTCCACTTCGGTCACCAAACCCGTTACTGGAACCCAAAAATGAAGCCATTCATTTTCGGTGCTCGCAACGGTGTTCACATCATCAACCTTGAGCATACTGTGCCAATGTTCAATGAAGCGCTGGCTTTCATCAGCAACGTAGCTTCAAAGAAAGGTAAAGTATTATTCGTTGGTACTAAACGTGCTGCTGGCGAAGCGATCAAAGAAGCTGCTCTGTCTTGTGACCAGTACTATGTTGATCACCGCTGGTTAGGCGGTATGCTGACTAACTGGAAAACCGTTCGTCAGTCAATCAAACGTCTGAAAGAACTGGAAAGCCAATCAGTAGATGGTACTTTCGACAAGCTGACCAAGAAAGAAGCGCTGATGCGTACTCGTGAGCTTGAAAAGCTGGAAAAATCTTTAGGTGGTATTAAAAACATGGGCGGCCTGCCAGACGTATTATTCGTCATCGGTGCTGACCATGAGCATATCGCTATTAAAGAAGCTAACAACCTGGGTATCCCTGTTGTTGCAGTTGTTGATACTAACTCTGCGCCAGATGGTGTTAACTACATCGTTCCTGGTAACGACGACGCTATGCGTGCTATCCGCCTGTACACTACTTCTGTTGCTGCTGCTGCTAAAGCTGGCCGTGGTCAAGATTTGGCTGTTCAAGCTGAGCAAGACGGTTTCGTAGAAGCCGAATAATAATAAGGCGGGATGAGTTTCATCACCCTTATTAACCAAGATTTTTGATTGGTTAACAGGGGCCATTCGGCCCCTGTTTTATATCTGCAAATTAGTCGATTTTTTATAGAGGATTTAACAATGGCAATTACTGCTGCCCAAGTTAAAGAACTGCGCGACCGTACTGGCGCAGGCATGATGGATTGTAAAAACGCTCTGACAGAAGCTAACGGCGACATGGAGTTAGCGATTGACAACATGCGTAAGTCTGGCGCTGCTAAAGCGGCTAAAAAAGCGGGTAACATCGCTGCTGACGGTACTATTTTAATCAAGAATGGCGAAGGTTTCGCTGCTCTGTTAGAAGTTAACTGTCAAACTGACTTCGTTGCTAAAGATTCTAACTTCTTAGGCTTTGCAAACGCGGTGTTAGATGTTGCTGCAGCATCTAAAGTGACACTTGAAGATTTAAAAGCACAGTTCGAAGATGCACGTGTTGCTCTGGTAACTAAAATCGGTGAGAACATCAACATTCGTCGTGTTGAGTACATCGATGGTGCAAACCTGTCTTCATACCGTCACGGTGAGCGCATTGGTGTTGTTGTAGCCGGTGAAGCTGACGAAGAAACCTTAAAGCACATCGCAATGCACGTTGCTGCTTCTAAGCCTGAATTCGTTAATCCAGAAGATGTGCCTGCTGATCTTGTTGCAAGAGAGCAAGCACTGCAAATCGAAATCTCTATGAACGAAGGCAAATCTGCTGAGATCGCTGAGAAGATGGTTCTGGGTCGTATGAAGAAGTTCACCGGTGAGATTTCTCTGACTGGCCAAGCTTACATCATGGAACCAAAGAAAACTGTTGGCGAAGTTCTGAAAGAGAAAGGCGCTACAGTGACTAACTTCATTCGTTTAGAAGTTGGTGAAGGTATTGAGAAGAAAGAAGAAGATTTTGCAGCTGAAGTTGCTGCTCAAATCGCTGCTTCTAAAAAGGCTTAATCGCCAACGCTAAATACCCCCAAGACCGTGGCATTCGCTGCGGTCTTGTTATAACCAGGATAAAAATTATGAGCACCAATCCAAAACCCGCATTTAGACGCATTCTTCTTAAATTAAGTGGCGAAGCACTGATGGGCGACGAAGGCTTCGGCATCGACCCTAAAGTATTAGATCGCATGGCTCAGGAAGTGAAAGAGCTGGTTGAACTGGGTATTCAGGTGGGTGTGGTTATTGGTGGTGGCAATCTGTTTCGCGGTGAAGGCTTAGCAAAAGCTGGCATGAACCGTGTGGTGGGCGATCACATGGGTATGCTGGCAACGGTTATGAACGGCTTGGCAATGCGCGACGCCTTGCACCGTGCCTATGTTAATGCCCGTCTGATGTCAGCTATCCCGTTAAAGGGTGTGTGTGACGATTACAATTGGGCTGAAGCGATCAGCTTGCTAAAATCTGGCCGAGTGGTTATTTTTGCTGCCGGTACAGGTAATCCATTCTGCACGACCGATTCTGCTGCCTGTTTACGCGGCATTGAAATTGAAGCTGAAGTCGTGTTGAAAGGGACGAAAGTCGACGGTGTATACTCCGAAGACCCAATGAAAAACCCAGACGCCGTTAAGTATGATGAAGTCACTTATGCGGAAATTCTGGAAAAAGAATTAAAAGTAATGGACTTAGCAGCCTTTACTCTGGCGCGTGATCACGATATGCCTATTTTAGTCTTCAACATGAACAAGCCTGGCGCTCTTCGCCGCGTTATCATGGGTGAAGAGGAAGGCACGCTGATCAGAGCAAAAAAAGTTATTTAATGACCAAGAAGGACATTTAACGTGATTGAGAACATTAAGAAAGATGCGCAAGAACGCATGGGTAAATGTGTAGAA
This sequence comes from Shewanella sp. SP1S1-7, assembly GCF_031932105.1. Lineage (NCBI taxonomy): Bacteria > Pseudomonadati > Pseudomonadota > Gammaproteobacteria > Alteromonadales > Shewanellaceae > Shewanella > Shewanella sp. SP1S1-7. The sequence continues at coordinate 73,763 of NZ_JAUOEU010000013.1, read as the reverse complement.
GCGACTAAAAACCAAATGGCGAAAGTACGTACCGGTCGTGCTCACCCAAGCCTGCTTGATTCAATTCAGGTTTCTTACTACGGTACTATGACACCACTGAACCAAGTGGCAAACGTGGGCGTTGAAGATTCACGCACTCTGTCTGTGACTGTATTCGATCGTAGTGCTATCCAAGCCGTTGAAAAGGCCATTATGAGCTCAGATTTAGGTCTGAACCCTATGTCTGCTGGCGCGACCTTGCGTATTCCATTACCTGCGCTGACGGAAGAGCGTCGTAAAGACTTCATCAAAGTGGTGCGTAACGAAGCCGAAAACGGTCGTATCGCTATCCGCAACGTACGTCGTGATGCCATTTCTGAAGTGAAAAAGCTTGAGAAAGCTAAAGAATGTACAGAAGATGACGTTCGTCGTAGCGAAGAAGAAGTACAAAAGTTCACCGATGCTCACATTAAAAAGGTTGATGAGATTTTAGCAGCCAAAGAAATTGAGTTGATGGAAGTCTAATCTCAAGTTCGATAAGCTAGAGTTGATGCGCCGTGTAGGGGTATACTACACGGCGTTTGTCTATTTTAAAGGGCTGTATTAGATGTCATCCACAGTGGAACTTGATCCGCACCCTAGGACGAGTGAGAGTGATTTATACACTCAAACGACCTTGCCGGGACAATTACCCGAACTCGTGAAACAGTCGCTACCTAAGCATGTCGCCATTATTATGGATGGCAATGGGCGTTGGGCACAAACCCAAGGTAAGCCACGAGTGTTGGGGCATAAGGCCGGTGTTAAGGCAGTTAGAAGAGCCGTAAGCACGGCAAGCCAATTGGGTATTGAATCGCTAACGTTATTTGCATTTTCTAGCGAGAATTGGCGTAGACCCGATAAAGAAGTCAGCTTGCTGATGGAATTGTTTTTTACCGTATTACAGCGTGAAATTAAATTGCTGCACAAGAATCAAGTTAAGCTGAAGATTATTGGCGATATCAGCCGTTTTTCTGCGCGATTACAGAAGCAAATTGCTGCCGCGCAAGAGAAGACATCAGGCAATACAGGCTTAGTTTTGAATGTCGCCGCTAACTATGGTGGCCGTTGGGACATACTTCAAGCAGCCCAAAAATTAGCTGAAAAGGTTGAAACTGGCGAAATGACCAGCAGTCAGTTCACCGAAGAAGCCTTAAGTGCACATTTGTGCATGCAAAATCAGAGTGAAGTTGATTTAATGATCCGCACGGGCGGGGACTGTCGCATCAGCAATTTTGTGCTGTGGCAGGCGGCCTATGCAGAATTGGTGTTTACCGACACCCTTTGGCCTGATTTCGATGAACAGGCTTTTCATGAAGCGATTGCCATTTTTGCAAGTCGCCAGCGCCGCTTTGGTTTGACTGGAAGTCAGATTGATGAGATGCGTGCATTGTAAAACCTCATGAGGGATTTTTTTTGCTAAAACAACGAATAATAACAGCAATTTGGTTAGTTCCATTAGTTTTGGGGGCGATATTCTTGCTCCCTGCCAGCTACTTCGCTTGGGCTTTGGTCGGCGTCTTTCTCATTGCAGCAAAGGAATGGGGAAGAATTATCGATAATCAGTGTGATGTGACTCAGTGGAGTTTCACTTGCACGGTCGGTATTTTATTGGTGGCACTGAATCTGATTGTGCCCATCGATGCGGTTTGGTTAAGCCATCAATTACACCCTATCTATTTAGCCATTCTCTATATTGGCGCACTTTGGTGGTTAGCCTCACTATTATTAGTGGTGACTTATCCTAAGAGCGCTAAGTTTTGGCAAAAAAATCCTATGTTTAAGTCCATGTTTGGACAGTTAACCTTAATCCCTTGCTTTGTCGCTCTTATCGCGCTCAAATCTATTGGTTCACAAGCTTCGCCTTATTTTGGCCCAGTATTGGTATTATTGGTGATGTTGATTGTGTGGGCTGCCGATTCTGGCGCTTACTTTGTTGGTAAGGCGATAGGTAAAACCAAACTGATGCCCGCGGTGAGCCCAGCGAAAACGCTTGAAGGCCTACTCGGTGGTTTAGCAACCACCATGATAGTGGTTGCGATTGTGATGTATTATTCGCCTGAGCAAGAACTGGGCTTAGTTGTGGTAGTAACCTTATTTGTTGCCTTAGTGTCAGCAGTGGGGGATTTATCTGAAAGTATGTTTAAGCGTGCGGCCTGTATTAAAGATTCTGGCACCATTTTGCCAGGTCACGGCGGCGTGCTCGACCGCATCGACAGCCTGACCGCAGCCTTGCCGGTGTTTACCCTGATCTACATTGCATTCTGGATGTAACGCTATGCAAAATATGGTGATTTTGGGTGCTACCGGCTCTATAGGTGCCAGTACCTTAAGTGTGATCTCGGCTAATCCATTCGCTTATCGCGTGTATGGATTAGTGGCCAACGCGAGTGTTGATAAGATGCTTGCACTTTGTTTGGCGCATAGACCGAAAGTGGCGCATATGGTGGATGAAGCGGCAGCAAAACAGTTGCGTGCCGTTTTACCTGCGACGCTCAATATCCAAGTCACCACAGGCATGAATGATTTACTCGGGTTAGTGACCGCTGCTGAAGTGGATACTGTGATGGCGGCGATTGTTGGGGCTGCAGGGCTAGTACCGACGCTTGAAGCCGTGAAGGCGGGTAAGCGGGTATTACTGGCCAACAAAGAAGCCTTAGTCATGTCAGGTGAGCTGTTTATTGAGGCGACTAAGCGTTCTGGCGCAGTGCTCTTGCCTGTGGACAGTGAGCATAATGCCATCTTCCAATGTCTCCCCCAGGAAGTGCAAGCCAACCTTGGCCGTTGTGACTTAGCGGCATCGGGTATTTCCCATATTCTGTTAACCGGTTCTGGCGGACCTTTCCTGCGGTCGGATCTTGCGACACTGGCCGCCATGACGCCAGCCCAAGCCTGTAAACATCCTAATTGGTCCATGGGACCTAAAATCTCCGTCGACTCCGCCACTATGATGAATAAGGGCTTAGAGTTTATTGAGGCACGTTGGTTGTTTAACACTCAGGCTGAGCAACTTAAGGTGGTTATCCATCCGCAAAGCGTGATCCACTCTATGGTGCAGTACCGTGATGGTTCCGTTATTGCCCAAATGGGTAACCCAGATATGCGTACGCCTATTGCCCATTGCATGGCTTATCCGCAAAGAATTCATTCTGGCGTTGAACCTTTAGATTTTTTCAAAGTCGGACAGTTAAGCTTTTATGAACCTGATTTTGAACGTTTCCCCTGTTTAGCTCTGGCAATGGACGCGTGTGCCCAAGGCCAAGAGGCGACAACTGTGTTAAATGCGGCCAATGAGATTGCTGTTGAAGCGTTTTTACAGGGACAAATTGGCTTTACTCAAATTGCAAAAGTGAACGAAGCTTGTTTAGTGACTGTGCCTAAGCGCCCTATGGGCAGCATAGAAGATATTTTAGCCTTAGATGCGCAAACCCGCGTCTATGCGCGTGAGACCTTAGCAAGCATCGCTTAGCAATGGCTGAGTGATTAAATCAATGACGTAAGGAGTGGGATGTTAGATTTTTTATGGAACTTAGGTTCTTTCATCGTTGCACTGGGCCTGTTAATCACCGCCCACGAATACGGCCATTTCTATGTCGCACGCCGTTGTGGTGTCAAAGTCGAACGTTTCTCCATTGGTTTCGGTAAGGCGATTTGGCGTCGTGTCGGTAAAGACGGCACTGAATACGTGTTAGCCATGATCCCACTCGGTGGCTATGTCAAAATGCTCGATGAGCGCGTCGAAGACGTCCCTGAAGCATTAAAAGATCAAGCATTCAATCGTAAAACCGTTTGGCAACGCATTGCGATTGTGGCTGCTGGCCCGATTGCGAATTTTATTTTTGCCATCGTTGCCCTGTATTTTATGTATCTGATTGGTGTGCCGTCACTGAAACCTGTGATCACATCGACAACACCTGGAACTGCTGCCGCGCAAATCCAGGTCACTGAGCCCATGCAAATAACGGCCATTTCCGGCCAGGCTGTGCGTAACTGGGAAGAAGTGAATTTAGCCTTAGTGGGCCACATAGGCGATGAAAGCCTAAGTGTATCGCTGACGCCATTGAGCGGTTTGCAGGGCCTAGATTCCAGCGCGCGCTCTTATACCTTAGATACCCGCAATTGGCATTTTGATCCTGAAAAAGAATCACCGATTACCACCTTAGGTTTAGGAATATATCGACCCGAAATCGTCCCGACTATTGCTGCTATTAGCCCTGACAGCGCCGCTGCCAAGAGCGAACTAAAAGTTGGCGATACCTTAGTGGCGATAAATGGTAAAAATTATACCGATTGGCAGGCTTTTGTTGACATTATTCAACATTCTGCCAATGTGCCTGTGAGCTTAACTGTGCGTCGCAATGGCGAGCAGTTTAACGTGGCAGTGACACCGTTAAGCAGTAAAAACGCCGATGGCCAAGAGATAGGTATGCTGGGGGTGAGCCCAACCCAAGCGCCATGGCCAGACAATATGCGTTTACAACTTGAATATGGACCAATCGATTCTTTCGGCATCGCAGCGGATAAAACATGGCAACTTGTTGCTGTGAGCTTTAAGATGATTGGCAAATTATTTACCGGCGATGTGTCGGTGAAAAACCTGAGTGGACCCATCTCGATCGCACAGGGTGCGGGCAGTAGTGCAAACTATGGTCTGGTCTATTTTCTCGGGTTCCTCGCGCTCATCAGCGTTAATTTAGGCATCATTAACTTGTTGCCTTTACCTGTGCTCGATGGGGGACACCTGCTGTATTACTTTATTGAAGTAATAACTGGTAAACCTGTACCTGAAAAGGTGCAGGAAATAGGATTCAGATTTGGGGCAGCAATACTGCTGATGTTGATGAGCATTGCGCTTTTCAATGATTTTGCCCGACTCTGAGCAAGGACAGACTAATAATTAGAAGTGCTCTATGAGATTGAATAAACTTTTTGCCTCGATGTTATTCGTCGGTGCGTCGTTTTCAGGGACTGTGTTGGCTGATACTTTCCAACCGTTTGAAGTGACCGACATCCAAGTTGAAGGTTTGCAGCGAGTTGCACTCGGTGCTGCCCTGTTAAGCTTACCAGTAAAAGTAGGTGACACTGTTGACCAGTTAAGAATTCAACAAGCCATTAAAAGCTTGTATGCATCGACTAACTTTGAAAATGTCTCCGTGAGCCGAGATGGCGGCGTATTAGTGGTGAAAGTCACTGAACGTCCTACCATCAGTGCCGTGACCTTCGATGGCAACAAAGACATTAAAGATGAACAGTTACAGGAAAGTCTGGACGGTTCTGGCGTTAAAGTCGGTGAGTCGCTCGATCGCACTATGTTGACCGGTATTGAAAAGGGTCTGCAGGATTTTTACTACGGCGTGGGTAAATACGGCGCTAAAGTGGAAGCTCAAGTGATCAACTTACCCCGTAACCGGGTTGAGCTGAAATTTAAGTTCACCGAAGGTTTAGCGGCCGAAATCCGCCAAATTAACGTGGTCGGTAATCATGAGTTCACCGATGCTGAGTTGATTGGCATGCTGGAGCTTAAAGATTATGTGGCTTGGTGGGATCTGTTCGGCGAACGCCGTTATCAGAAGCAAAAGCTGCAGGCCGATCTCGAGACCATCAAAACCTATTATCACAATAAAGGTTATATCCGCTTTGAAGTCACCTCGACTCAAGTGGCGATGACACCTGACCGTAAAGGTTTATATATCACCATCAACGTAGATGAAGGTGAGAAATATAAAGTTAAAGAAGTAAACCTGACGGGTGATTTGATGGGCCGTGAAGAGTTGATGAAATCAATTCTGCCGATCAAAGCGGGTGATATGTACAACGGCGGTGATGTGACTTTCACCGAAGAAATGTACAGCAAGTATTTAGGCCGCTTCGGTTATGCCTATCCAGAAGTCAAAACGTATCCTGAAATTGATGATAAGACCAAAGAAGTCACCTTAAACATCAATGTTAAACCGGGTAAACGTGTTTACGTTCGTGCGATTAACTTCACTGGTAACACAGTGACTAAAGATGAAGTGATGCGCCGTGAACTGCGTCAGATGGAAGGGGCTTGGTTAAACTCAGCACAAGTTGAGCAATCTAAAGCGCGTCTTAACCGTTTAGGCTTCTTCGAAACCGTTGACACTGAAACCATTCAAGTGCCTGGTACCGATGATTTAGTCGATGTCGCAGTGAAAGTGAAAGAACAGCCGTCGGGCTCATTCAACGCTGGCGTAGGTTATGGTACTGAATCAGGCCTGAGCTTGCAGTTTGGGGTGCAGCAAAATAACTTCTTAGGTACGGGTAACCAAGCTGGTGTGAGTTTGAGCACCAACAAGTACTCTAAGAACGTTAACTTATCCTATACCGATCCGTATTGGACGAAGGATGGCGTGAGTTTAGGGGGGAGCGTTTATTGGAGTGAGTTTGACGCCAATGAAGCGAACTTAGAACGTTATAAAAACAGTTCTTACGGTGTGGCATTGAACTCGGGTTTCCCGATCAATGAATACAACCGTATCAACGGTGGCATCGGCTATCGTCATAACACGATTTCTGAAATTTCCGCCTACGAGCAAGCGCGTCGTTTCTATAACATCTATCGTGATAACGATCCAAATGCGGACTTAAGTTTCGATAACTTTGAATTGAGTCTGGGTTGGTATCGTAGCACCTTGAACCGTGGCACTTTCCCTACAGACGGCTCGTCTCAGCGTTTGAACGGTAAAATGACTTCGCCAGGGTCTGATTTACAGTACTTTAAGACAGACTTTGACACTAACTTCTATTTCCCTATTAACCGTAGTCAGAGCTTTGTGCTCTTGGCCCGTGGTCGATTAGGTTATGGTAACGGTTATGGTCAATTTAATGATAACGACCAAATTCTGCCTTTCTGGGAAAACTATTACTCGGGTGGTAGTAGCTCTCTACGTGGCTTTAAGTCAAACTCGGTCGGTCCTCGCTCCTTCTATATGTATAGTGGCAGCGAACCTTGCTTCGATCCATCCGGCGATGGTTGTAACTTCCCTCAGCCGGATCCTGATCGTATTCAAGTGAGTTCTGGTCGCTCAATCGGTGGTAATGCCCTTGCGACAGCGAGCATGGAGTTGATTGTACCGACGCCATTCTTGGATGAGGCTTACACGAATTCAGTACGTACGAGTTTCTTCGTTGATGCGGGTAACGTCTGGGATACTGAGTTTGATTACGATTATTATAAAAATAGCTTGCCAGCAGACGAGTTTGCTAAGTTACAGGATTATAGTGATCCAGCACGTTTACGCGCCTCTTGGGGCTTAAGTGTGCAGTGGTTATCACCTATGGGTCCTATGGTGTTTAGCTTAGCGTGGCCGATTAAAGAATACGAAGGCGACCAAACAGAGATCTTCTCTTTCAATATTGGCAAAACTTTTTAAAAGGCATACACTCGGCAAGTTTTGCTGACTATAACAAGGTAACAAGGAGTTTATTTTGAACAAGATGGTAAATCGCGCGCTGATGACGTTAGTTTTGTTAGGCGCGCCGTTAATGGCACATGCTGAGAAAATTGCCGTAGTGGATATGGGCGCTGTGTTCGAACAGCTGCCACAACGTGAACAGATCTCTCAATCTCTGAAGAAAGAGTTTGGCGATCGCATGGCTGATGTCCAAAAAATGCAAGAAGAAATGCGCTCTCTGATGGAGAAGCAGCAACGTGACGGTGCTCTAATGAACGATGCACAAAAAACGGAACTGGTTCGTAAAATGGAATCGCTAAAATCTGAATATCAGTTAAAAGGCAAAGCATTGGATGAAGACTTACGTCGTCGCCAAGGTGAAGAGCAAAATAAACTGTTAGTTAAAGTGCAGAAAGCCATCAACACTATCGCTGAAAAAGACCAATATGATTTGGTATTACAACGTGGTGCAGTCATTTATGTTAAGCCTAACGCTGACATCAGTGGCAAAGTGGTTGAAGCCTTAAGCAAAGGCAAGTAATAGATGAATAGTGTGACTTTAAAAGAGCTAGGCCTGTTATTAGACGGTGATATCCAAGGCGACGAAACGCTAATTATTGATAGTGTGGCGACCTTAGAACATGCCAAAGCAGGTCAAATCTCTTTTTTAGCCAACAGTAAATATCGCTCTCAGCTTGAGGAAACTCAAGCGAGTGCGGTGTTATTGTCAGCTAAAGATGCGCAGGATTATCAAGGTACTGCGTTAATTGTAAAAGATCCTTACGTTGGTTTCGCCCGCGTTGCCCAGTACTTGGACACTACGCCTAAAGCGGCGGTGGGTATCCATCCTTCGGCTCAAATAGACGCTTCTGCCCATATAGGTGAAGGTGTTGCGATTGGTGCTAATGCGGTTATTGGTGCGAACGTTATTTTAGGTGAAGATGTCCAAATAGGTGCCGGTGTTGTGCTTGGACAAGATGTGGTAATTGGCTCAAAAACGCGTTTATGGGCTAATGTTACCGTCTATCACGATGTGCATTTGGGGCAAAATTGTATTATCCATTCGGGTGCCGTATTAGGCTCGGATGGTTTTGGTTATGCCAATGAACGCGGCCAGTGGATTAAAATTCCACAAACGGGCGGCGTTCGTATCGGCGATCGGGTTGAGATAGGTGCGAATTCAACGGTAGATCGCGGTGCATTAGGCCATACCGAGATCCACGATGGGGTGATTATCGATAACCAAGTACAAATTGCCCATAACGATATTATCGGTGAAAATACCGCTATCGCTGGTAGTACGACTATCGCTGGCAGTGTCACTATTGGTAAATATTGCATTATTGGCGGTAGTTGTGCCATCGCAGGTCATTTGAGCATTGCCGATGGTGTGCATGTGTCTGGTGCTACCAATATTACCACTAATATGCGTGAGCCCGGTTTATACTCTTCTGCCACAGTGGCAATGGACAATAAACTTTGGCGTAAAAACACAGTTCGTTTCCGTCAGTTAGATGAACTGTTCCATCGTGTTAAAACGTTGGAAAAAAATTTAAAAACACCAGATTAATTGCTCCAAGGCAATTTGAGGAACTCGGTTCGTGTCTAATCAAATGAACACTATGGATATTAAAGAAATACTTAAATATCTGCCCCATAGATATCCATTCTTATTGATCGATCGTGTGCTGGACTACACCCCAGGTGTCAGTTTGCAGGCGATTAAAAACGTTTCAATAAATGAGCCATTTTTTCAGGGACATTTCCCGATTCAGCCTGTGATGCCTGGCGTGCTTATTTTAGAAGCCATGGCACAGGCAACTGGCCTGTTAGCCTTTAAAACCATGAGCAGTGATGTGCCACCTCCAGGGGTGTTGTATTACTTTGCTGGTATCGACAATGCGCGTTTTAGACGTGTCGTTGAGCCAGGTGATCAAATCCATTTTGATGTCAAAATGATTAAAGAGCGCCGCGGGATTGGCGTCTTCTACGGTGAGGCCAAAGTGGATGGTGAAGTGGTTTGTTCCGCTGAAATCATGTGTGCCCGCAGAGAGATTAGTCAGTGATAGATACATTAGCGTTTGTGCATCCCGATGCAAAAATTGGCAATAACGTCACCATTGGCCCTTGGACCTATATCGGTGCAGGCGTTGAAATTGGCGATGATTGTTGGTTGAGTTCCCATGTGGTTGTTAAAGGCCCAACGATTATCGGCAAAGGTAATCGTATTTTTCAGTTCGCCTCAGTAGGCGAAGAGTGCCAAGACAAAAAGTACGCTGGCGAACCCACACGATTGATCATTGGTGACAATAACGTCATCCGTGAAAACGTGACTATCCACCGCGGTACAGTCCAAGATAACAGTGAGACGCGTATTGGGTCGAACAACCTGTTTATGAACTATGTACATATCGCCCATGACTGTGTGGTCGGCGACAATGTGATCATGGCCAATAACGCTTCTATCGCGGGTCACGTACATGTGGGTGATTGGGCGATTTTAGGCGGCATGACAGGTGTTCACCAGTTTGTGCATATCGGTGCCCATGCGTTTACTGCAGGTTGTTCTTTAGTGCTGCAGGATGTACCTCCCTTTGTGATGGCGGCGGGTCAACCGACGATTCCACGCGGTTTAAACAGCGAAGGCATGAAGCGTCGTGGTTTTTCTAAAGAAAGCCAATTGGCAGTGCGCCGTGCTTATAAAACCTTATATCGCAGCAGCTTGACAGTTGAAGAAGCGATTGAAGCGTTGGCTGAAGATGCGCAGAACGATGAGCAAGTGAAATTGTTCCTTGAATTTGTAAAGTCATCGAGTCGCGGTATTATTCGCTAACTTGATGACCACACGACAACAAAAGGGCATTTTTATGCCCTTTTGTATTATTGGCTTAAGCCTATTGGGTGGTTAGACTTCGTCGTTAGCAATGTCCTTGTGCATTCAACCATCAATGAGCTTAATCATTAATTTACAGCAGTATGGCTTGGCATGATGCGTTTTAGCTGGTGTTCGCCCCGTCATCCAATGTCATTCATTCATGAGACATGATTGGTTTATGAGCAATAAAACTCCATTAGTGTTTGCCATGGTTGCCGGAGAACTCTCGGGCGATATTTTAGGCGCAGGTTTAATGGCGGCGCTGCAAAAGACTCATCCCGATGCACATTTTGTCGGTATCGGTGGTCCCCGCATGGAAGCCCTTGGCTTTAAATCCCTGTTCGCGATGGAAGAACTCGCCGTGATGGGAATTGTTGAAGTGCTATCCCGTTTGCCTCGTTTATTAACAGTACGTTCCTCCCTGATTAAAGAGATTACCGCGCTTAAGCCCGATTGTTTTATTGGCATTGATGCACCGGACTTTAATATTGGTCTTGAGCTTAAACTCAAAGCGCGCGGCATTAAGACGGTCCATTATGTGAGTCCGTCCGTGTGGGCGTGGCGCCCAAAACGGATATTCAAAATCGCCAAGGCTACTCATATGGTGTTATCGCTGTTGCCCTTTGAGAAAGCCTTTTACGATCAGCATCAGGTGCCTTGTACCTTTGTGGGTCATACTTTGGCCGACGATATTCCCATGCAAAGTGATAAAGCTGCTGCCCGCGAAGTGCTTGGATTAGATGCCGATGCTGAATATTTAGCGATCCTGCCCGGTTCCCGCGGTGGAGAGCTAAAGCAACTGGCTGAGCCGTTTGTGAAAGCGGCTTTGTTGATCAAACAAAATTTCCCAGACATACGTTTTGTGACCCCGCTGGTGAATCAAAAACGCCGTGACCAATTTGAGCAAGCACTGAAGGATTTTGCGCCTGATCTTGAAATCCACATGATTGAAGGCCAGTCCCGTGAAGTGATGGCAGCGGCCGATGGGATTTTATTGGCCTCTGGCACTGCGACGTTAGAAGCCATGTTGGTCAAGCGTCCTATGGTGGTGGCTTATCGCGTGAGCCCGATAACCTATCGCATTGCTAAGCGCATGATGCAGGTCGAGCGTTTCTCGTTACCGAATTTGCTTGCTGGAAAAGATCTCGTCCCAGAACTTATCCAAGAAGATTGCACCCCAGAGAAAATTGCGGCGGCCGTGACCCTTGAACTCAATCGCGATTTTGCGCCGCTCAAAGCCGAGTTTGAAGCACTACACCAAGTATTACGTCGTGATGCGAGCTTAAAAGCTGCAGAAGCGGTAATGGCGCTGGTTGAGCCTAAACACACTCAGGCTAAATCGCCGGAGGCTAATTAGTGGCAACCTATAAAAGTTTAACTGAAGCCGATTTGCTGGCCTTTTCGACGGGGTTGATTGCCGGAGTGGATGAAGTCGGCCGTGGTCCCTTAGTCGGCGATGTGGTCACTGCAGCAGTAATTTTAGATCCAAACAAGCCCATCAGTGGCCTGAATGATTCTAAAAAACTCAGTGAGAAACGCCGTGAAGCCCTGTTCGATGAAATTTGTGATAAAGCTTTGTGTTATCACATTGGCCGCGCCAGTCCTGCTGAAATCGATGAGTTGAATATTCTGCACGCCACTATGCTGGCGATGCAGCGTGCGGTTGCTGGGCTTAATATTGCCCCTGAGCTTGTGCTTGTGGATGGCAATCGTAGCCCCATCTTTGTTGCCCATAATGGCGCTGGGCTTACCAGTCACAGCATCGTTAAAGGTGATGGTTTAATTGCTAGCATCAGCGCCGCTTCGATCATCGCGAAAGTGACGCGGGATCGTGAGATGGACGTGCTCGATGCTGCTTATCCGCAATACGGTTTTGCTCAGCATAAGGGCTATCCAACTAAGGCACACTTTGCGGCTATCGCTGAACATGGTGTGTTTGACCAGTATCGTAAAAGTTTCAAACCCGTCAAAGCATTACTGGGACTGTGAGCGCTGATTTTAGCACTATAGTTCCCGTTAACCGGCAAAGTCACTGGCTCTGGCTGCGTGACTTTGTTAGTCTGCTTTCTAGTTATTGTTAACCTGCTATTCAAAGATAATCCTAATTATGTCCGATCCTCGTTTTGTGCATCTTCGTGTCCACAGTGACTTCTCTATGACCGATGGCGTGGCCAAGGTTAAGCCGATTTTGGCGCAGGTGGAAGCGCAGGGAATGGCGGCTGTCGCCCTGACTGATCAAAACAACTTTTGTGGTTTGGTGAAGTTTTACAGTGGTTGCCATGGTGCGGGGATTAAGCCGATTATCGGCGCCGATTTTTGGATGCAAGTGCCTGGATTTGAAGGCGAATTATGCGCCTTGACCATTATTGCGATGAACAATGTCGGTTATCAGAATCTGACTCAAATTATCAGTCAGGCCTATTTGCGTGGCCAAGTGGCTGGCCGTGTAGTGATAGACCAAGAGTGGTTACTCACCTATAACGAAGGCATTTTGTTGTTATCAGGTGCCAAAGAAGGCGATCTGGGTAAGGCGCTGCTCAAGGGCAATGGCACACAAGTCGAATCTTTATGTGAGTTTTATCAAACCCATTTCGCCGATCGCTATTTTCTTGAACTTATCCGCACTGGACGCCCAGACGAAGAGCGCTATCTGCACATGGCTGTGGCCTTAGCGCAGGAGAAGGGCATCCCTGTGGTGGCTACCAATCAGGTGGTGTTTCTTAAACCCGAAGATTTTGATGCCCACGAAATTCGGGTGGCAATTCACGATGGCTTTACCCTTGCCGATCCTCGCCGACCTAAAAAATACAGTGAACAGCAGTATTTGCGTAGCGAAGAGGAAATGTGTGAACTATTCGCCGATATTCCTGCGGCGCTGGCGAACAGTGTCGAAATCGCTAAACGCTGTAATGTAACGATCCGTTTATACGAATATTTCCTGCCCAATTTCCCGACGGGCGATATGTCCATCGAAGACTTTCTGGTCGATTGTTCGAGGAAGGGTCTTGAAGAGCGGCTCGAGTTTTTGTTCCCCGATCCTGAAGTACGCGCCGAGAAACGCGGTGAATACGACGAGCGCCTCGATATCGAACTCAAAGTGATCAACCAGATGGGGTTCCCTGGTTACTTCTTGATCGTAATGGAGTTCATCCAATGGGGTAAAGATAACGGTATTCCAGTAGGGCCTGGTCGTGGCTCGGGTGCGGGTTCACTCGTGGCCTATGCGCTTAAGATTACCGATTTAGACCCATTGGAATTTGATCTGCTATTCGAACGATTCCTCAATCCAGAGCGGGTTTCCATGCCCGACTTTGACGTCGACTTTTGTATGGATAGACGTGATGAGGTTATTGATCACGTGGCCGAATTGTACGGCCGTGAAGCGGTATCGCAAATCATCACCTTCGGTACTATGGCGGCGAAAGCGGTTATCCGTGACGTTGGCCGTGTGCTGGGTCATCCCTATGGTTTTGTTGACCGAATTTCTAAACTCATTCCACCAGAACCAGGCATGACGCTGGCGAAAGCGTTTGAGGTTGAGCCTGCACTGCAAGAATCCTATGATGCCGATGAAGATGTCAAAGATCTGATCGACATGTGCCGTAAGCTCGAAGGTGTGACCCGTAACGCCGGTAAGCACGCGGGTGGTGTGGTGATTGCACCGACAAAAATTACCGATTTTGCGCCGCTCTATTGCGACGCTGAAGGTAAAAACCCAGTAACCCAATTCGATAAAAACGACGTCGAAACTGCAGGTCTGGTTAAATTCGACTTTTTGGGTTTACGTACTTTGACTATCATCGACTGGGCACTGGAGATGGTGAATAAGGTCGAAGTCAAAAACGGTCGTCCGCCTGTGCGTATTGAAGCGATTCCGTTAACGGATCCTGCGTCGTTCCGCCTGCTGCAAAAGTATGAAACCACAGCAGTATTCCAGCTCGAATCCCGCGGTATGAAAGACTTGATTAAGCGTCTGCAGCCCGACTGTTTTGAAGACATGATCGCACTGGTTGCTTTGTTCCGCCCAGGTCCGTTGCAATCGGGCATGGTCGATAACTTTATCGAGCGTAAGCATGGGCGCGAGGAAGTATCTTATCCCGATTCTCAGTACCAGCATGAATCACTAAAAGAACTGTTATCACCGACCTACGGCATTATTCTGTATCAAGAGCAGGTAATGCAGATAGCGCAGGTGCTGTCGGGTTACACCCTTGGCGGCGCCGATATGCTCCGCCGTGCTATGGGTAAGAAAAAGCCCGAAGAGATGGCCAAGCAGCGCAGTATTTTTAAAGAAGGCGCAATCAATAACGGCGTCGACGGCGACTTGTCGATGAAGATCTTCGACTTAGTGGAAAAGTTCGCCGGCTACGGTTTTAACAAATCTCACTCAGCCGCCTATGCGTTGGTGTCTTATCAGACCTTATGGCTAAAAACCCATTATCCTGCGCAGTTTATGGCGGCGGTAATGTCGGCCGATATGGACAACACAGATAAAATTGTGACCTTGGTCGATGAATGTGAGCGTATGGGGCTACCGCTCATTCCTCCGGATGTGAACAAAGGCTTGTTCAAATTTACCGTTGATGATGATCTGCGCATTGTTTATGGCATTGGTGCCATTAAAGGTGTGGGTGAAGGCCCAGTTGAATCGATTTTAGAGGCGCGTAAGGATGGCCCCTTCGTGGATCTATTCGATTTTTGCGCCCGTATCGATTTGAAAAAGCTCAATAAGCGCGTGATTGAAAAGCTTATCTGCGCGGGCGCACTCGATACTCTTGGACCGCATCGTGCGTCTATGATGGCAACCTTGCCCGAAGCGATTCGCGCCGCCGATCAACACGCTAAAGCTGAGGCGATTGGTCAACACGATATGTTTGGTTTGCTCAACAGTGAACCCGAAGATAGTAAGCAGCAGTTTGTTGAATGCACCCCTTGGCCGGATAAAATTTGGCTTGAAGGCGAGCGTGAAACCTTAGGCTTGTATTTGACCGGTCATCCGATCAATCAATATTTAAAAGAGCTTAAGCATTACACTTCTGGCCGTTTGAAAGATGTGCATCCGACCGAGCGCGGTAAAACCGCTAAGGCTGCGGGGTTAGTGGTGGCAACTCGAGTGATGCTGACTAAGCGCGGCTCGAAAATGGGCCTGTTGACGCTTGATGATAAGAGCGCGCGTCTTGAAATCATGTTGTTTACCGAAGCCTTTGAAAAGTTTAATCATCTGCTGGAGAAAGACCGCATCCTCATTTGTGAAGGTGAGGTGAGTTATGATGATTTTGCCGGCGGTAACCGTATGACGGCGCGTAACATCATAGATATCAGTGAGGCGCGCAGCCACTTTGCCAAAGCGCTGGAAATTGATATGGATGGCAGCGAGTTAACACCATCGGCGTTAGACACTTTCGAGCAAGCCCTAAGCCCGTGGCGTAACGGTGCTGTGCCTGTGGTGATCAATTACACTCAAGCTCAAGCCAAAGGTCAGTTTAGGTTAGCCGATGCTTGGCGAGTGAATCCGACCGATGACTTGATGCTCTCGCTCGAATCGCTCCTCGGGCCAAACAAGGTGAGAATTTTATTCTAATGTTGGCGAATGTCTTAGGTGTAAACAGATGAAGTTAACTTATGTCGGCTAAGCGTGACGAAGCGTTGACTGCTGGCGATCTCAGCGCGCATATCTGTGATTTTTTGGCAGCGCAATCCTTAGCGCCTGACAGCAAGTTAGTGCTGGCTTACAGTGGCGGAGTTGATTCCGAAGTCTTGGCCTTTGGTTTAAGCCAGTTTGCACGGCAACATCCGGAGTTTAATTATCAGCTAGTGTATGTACACCATGGCCTAAGCGATAACGCTGAGGCTTGGGCACTGCATTGCCTTGAGCGGGGCCTGTATTACGATCTGCCCGTGACGGTTGAGCGAGTCACGGTTAATCGTGGGCCAAGATTGAGCCTTGAAGCCGAAGCGCGCAAAGCGCGTTATCAAGCGATTGAACGGCATTTAAGTGCAAATGATGTGTTGCTGACGGCCCATCATGAAGATGATCAGCTCGAAACTATCCTATTGGCGCTTAAGCGTGGTCAGGGCCCGAAAGGGCTGGCGGCCATGGGACAAGTTCAAGCATTAGCGCAAGGCAGACTACTGCGGCCGTTATTGGATATCAGCCGTGAGCAAATTGAAGCCTACGCAAAACAACAGGGCTTAGTGCATATCGAAGATGAAAGTAATCAAGACGATAAGTTCGATCGTAATTTTTTACGTTTAGAAATTATTCCCCGTTTAAAAGCGCGTTGGCCGAGTATCGCTGCAACCGCGAGTCGTAGCGCGGCATTGTGCGCCGAGCAACAGGCAACGCTGGATTTACAGGTGGGTGAACGTTTACCTTTATGGTTAACCCAAGCGCCTTACCATACTCAAAGTGTATTTAAACTCGAGGGTTTTGCCGAGCAGTCAGCCGACTGGCAAGCGTTACTCTTGCGGGGATTTATCGAATCACAAGGTTTTGCCTTGCCCTCAAAGGTGCTGCTTAATCAGATCATCACTCAGCTGTTAACCGCGAAAGATGATGCCAAAGTGCATATTCGTGTTGGTGAATGTGAAATCCGCCGCTTTGCCAATCAAGTGTATTTATTTAAGTATCAAGCCCGTCCGCGTCATGTTAAGCCTGCGAGCTGGACGCTTCCTTCGCAGCTCCTAAATCCTTTAGTGCAGGGCCATATCACTCAAGTGGACGTGACTCAATCAGACGTTACTCAATTGGACGTGACGTCTGCGGGTGTTACTTGTGGTGAGACGATACGTCTCAGTGCCTCTAAACAAGGTCCCAGAGCTCGCTTTCCTCGGCCAGATGAAGTGGTGAGTGTGCGTTATCAACTTGCGGGGCAATGTCGCTGTCATCCCCATTCTCGTGGCAAGGGCCGAGAATTAAAGAAACTGTGGCAAGAGTTTGGCGTTCCGCCTTGGGTACGTGAAAAGGTCGGTTTCGTGTTCTATAACGAGCAACTGGTTATGGCGATTGGGCTGTGGGTTGAAAAGAGCTTTATTCTTGAGTCGAATGGACTCGGCTTGCAGGTATTTCAAGCTTCTGTTTAAGTGCTTGTTTAAGTGCCTGTTGGGGAAGCAAGGGGTTTAGATTGGGAGTTGTCGCTGGAGTTTTTGTGAGTGGTTGCAGTGTTATTCTTTTTAGTAGGAAAGCAGGAAAGTAAGAGAGAGTAGGTCGCAGCACGTCAGTTTGATTCGAATCTTCCTTGAGATCTACATTGAGATAGTAACTTTCCTTTAGTTTTGAACCTTCACAGATTACGCGCTGCGAGTTTGTTATCGCATTTCATTGGCATCCCTGCGCATCTAAACTAATTGATTTTGGCTGAGTTTATAGCAGTTACGTCCCGCTGCTTTAGCTTGATATAGCGCCTTATCGGCAAGTTCATAAAGTTGTTCGGCTTCAATGGTATCGTGTGATTCTGCCGCACCTAAACTACAGCTCACCCCAAACTGGGTGAAACTACTGTGCTGATTGATGGCCGAGACTATCCGTTCGCACAACAAGCCTGCCGCATGAATATTACCTTGGACAATAATAACGAATTCGTCACCGCCGATACGGAATGCTTGATCCGTATTACGTATGGTAGCACGAATGATGTCGCCAAATTCCTTCAGAATATAATCACCACATTTATGGCCGAATTTATCATTTAGCTGTTTAAAGTTATCTAAATCGAGCACTATGAGTGCAACAGAACCTTGTTTTCTATGGGCTCTGGCGGTCGCATTACTGAGACTTTGACCGTAGTAATGACGATTACCTAAACCTGTGAGCGAGTCAAACATAGCTTGCATCGACATTTCTTGGTATTGCATCGCATTTAATAACGGTTGCAATAACAGTGGCTCAATCTCTTTCAGGTTTGAGGTTTGCGATGGCGTCAGTGGCGTCAATAACTGGTACTGAATCGTCAGCGGCATACCAGCACATATCAGCTGTCGTTTGACGCTGATACCATAACGTTTGCCCCAGCTTAATTTATGTTCGCCATAACTTAAGCGCACTCCTTGGATCGGCAAGTGTTGTCCCAGCACTTTGCCATAGCAGGCAAAGACTGTCCTTGGATCTAAACTGGCGTGCAGTTGTTGGATCACTTGTACCAAGTCCAATGGATTATCATTGGGACTATAATGTTCTGTTTGATAGCGATATTCGTCGGGATATAGCTCGGTCGCTAGGCCAAAGTCCATAATCATCACTCCAGCAAATGTTAGTGCGATACATCTCTTACTTAGTCCAAGCAAATACCGTGCCGTTATATTTGTTAATAAAATTTGTCTTTGTTAGTCATTCAGTTAAGCTTAAAGCTCAGCGTTAGATTTTTTGACACGTCAGCATTTTGACAGGAGTCATAGCCCCAATGGAACATAGCTTCTTAATCCAAGTACTACTTATGTTAGTGATTGCCATTGTGGCTATTGCTGTGCTGCGCCGTTTGGGCTTACCCGCAATTCTGGCTTATTTACTCACTGGTGTAGTGAGTGGACCGAGCGGTTTTCATTGGTTTACCCAGCATCAAATGCAATCTGTCGCTGAACTTGGGGTTGTGCTACTGATGTTTACCTTAGGCTTAGAGTTCTCTGTGCCGCGGCTGTGGGCCATGCGCCGTACCGTATTTGGCTTAGGCAGTGCACAGATGGTAATAACGACCCTGTTGACTATGGGCGTGGCCCTGTTGTGTGGTCTTAATTGGGTCGAAGCCTTAGTTATCGGAGCTGCCATTGCCTTATCATCCACTGCCATCGTCCTTAAATTACTCAATGAGCAAGGATGGCTGAGGCGCCGTCATGGTGAGCTATCCGTCAGTGTCTTATTATTCCAAGATTTAGCGGTTGTGCCGCTGTTGATCCTATTGCCATTACTGGCCAATGGCGGCGAACCTTTGATGCTTGCGGATATTGCCTTTGCCTTGCTCAAAGGTATTTTGGCTTTTTTCCTCTTGATGGCTTTTGGTAAATGGGCACTGCCGCGGATTTTTGACGAAGTTGCCCGCTCCCGCTCTAACGAACTCTTCGTGTTATCAACACTGGTGGTGGCCTTAGTGACAGGCGCATTTACCCAATGGTTGGGGTTATCTATGGCGCTGGGGGCATTTATGGCGGGTATGCTACTAGGGGAAAGCCAGTACCGTCGCCAACTTGAGGCCGATATCCGGCCGTTTCGCGATCTATTGATGGGGCTGTTTTTCATTTCCATCGGCATGATGCTCGACTTTACCTTAGTGATGCGTTTCTGGTGGCAGATATTGTTGATCTTAGTGGCCGTTGTACTCGGTAAGGCGCTGATCATTCATGGGATCTTAAGATTGGTTGGTGAACCATTTCGGATTGCGATGAGCACCGCCATGAGCCTAGCCCAAGTGGGCGAGTTCAGTTTTGTGGTGTTGGCTTTAGCGGTTAACTATCAACTTTTAGACAATGAAATCAGTACCATGTTAGTCATGGTCGCCGTGCTTTCCATGACGATAGCCCCGTGGTTAGTTCGCCATAGCGTGGATATTGCTAAGTGGGTGTTAGGAATAAGGCAGGCAAAACATGTGGATGAAGCTGTGCCACTCTTGATGGATGAGCATGATCTGGTGATGATTTTTGGTTACGGCCGAGTAGGGCAGACCATCGCCCGTTTTTTGAAAACCGAAGCCGTACCTTATCTGGTCATGGATCTCGATCCGACTCGTGTCTCTGAGGCGCGCCGTGCTGGCGAACCTATTTATTTTGGTGATGTGTGTAAACGGGCGATGTTAAAACAAATAGGCGTTAAGCAGGCCAAGATGATCGTCATCACTTTTTGTGAGTCGCGCAGTTTGGAAGAAGTCTTACCCTTATGTAAGTTATTGGCGCCAGACGCTAAAATTTTAGTCAGAACTAAAGACGATAGTGATTTAGACTTACTGAAAAAAGCCGGTGCCAATCAAGTGATCCCTGAGTCTTTGGAAGGCAGCCTGATGTTAGTGTCACAGGTGCTACACCAATGTGGTGTGCCACTGGCGCGGATTTTAAAACGCTTAGAGTCAGAGCGGCGCAATCATTATCAATTTTTGCATGGTTTCTTTTCCGGCACAGAAACCGATTTCACCTTAGAGTCATTGCATGCGGTGGCGTTACCGCGTGGTGCAGATGCGATTGGTAAAACCGTTGCTGAGATCATGTGGGAAACATTGAGGGTGGAGTTAAGGGCGATTCGTCGCAGTGGCGCAGAAGTGGAACATCCTGAGCAGGACTGGGTTTTTCGTGCAGGGGATATCTTACTGATAGTGGGTAAACCACGAAGACTTGAGAAAGCGGAAGCTAAACTGCTGCACGGCTAAAGGTTAATGGTCAGCGTGAGTGATGGATGAAAACGCAGATATAAAAATGCCGACATAATGTCGGCATTTTTGTCTGGAACTTGTTAACTTAAATTAGACAAAGTCTAATTACAGAATAACTACGTTCGCAGCTTGAGGACCTTTTTGGCCTTGTTCGATATCAAAAGAAACCTTTTGACCTTCAGCAAGAGTTTTAAAGCCTTCTGAAACGATTGCGCGGAAATGAACGAATGCGTCAGCGCCACCATTGTCAGGAGAAATAAAACCAAAACCTTTATCTTCGTTAAACCATTTAACTACACCAGTAGTTTTAGACATGAATGTCTCCAAAATTTTCAAACAAATAATTCGCAATTATGCGGGATGTTAGCCAGAAATAGAATTATTTACATTGATGATAAGTTATGAGTGGAAAGCTTCATGACAGCAAAAAATATTACAGGCGTAGCGAAGGTTTTCAAATACATAATATTGCTTATAAATAGGTCTGAATCACAGGCCGGAGTGCAGATTAACACACTCTAGGGGTTTGTATAGCTTTATTTTGAAATACCTTTCATCTATAGAGAGGCTTATAGAAAGATGTTGGGGAAGGTAATGCTTTATAACTGTTTATATTCAATTGGATACGAAGCTTGTTTAAAAGTTATCGAGCGTAAAAAATATTTTGTCTGTTTGTCGCGACTTAGTGACAGTTTACCTAATTAGGTGTCTGTGGAGTGTGGGAGGCGACCTGTATGCCAGAGAAAGGATTCAGTCACGCTTAGTTACGTTATTAAATTGTTGCCTATTTGTGTTGGTGATATTCTCGTCTGCAAAATAACAGCGTGCTTGAGCTTTAGATTCAGTGCGATAACTGTAGACCCAATATAATAAGAATGGAGAATGACGTTGAAAACAGTACTAAAACGGATTGGACTCGGCAGCTTAGTCTTAGTGCTGTTATTAGTGTCGCTGGCCGCCCATGAATGGTTTGCGAAAAAGCCGTTTTTCTTTCGCGCGTTTTTAGATCGAAGTGTGGTCAAGATGGCTTTCGAAAGCCCTGAGACCTTAACCTCATTGGGTTTCTTAGAATCGGTAGGGATTACAGGCCATAACGCCGAGTTGGATGATGATAGTCCAGAGGCGATGGATAAGACTTTCGCGCAAGTGCGTGATCTACGTGAAACCTTGCTGAGTTATTCCGATGCGGATTTAGATGAAAATCAGCGCATTTCCAAGGATATTGCCTTATATCTTGCCGATTTTGCATTGGTCTCTGAGCCGTATCGTTACCATAACTATCCGCTGAATCAGTTGTTTGGTGTGCAAAACGGGTATCCCAGCTTTATGCAGGCACAGCACCAAGTCCACTCGGTGGGCGATGCTGAAAACTATCTGTCGCGTTTACAAAAGGTGAAACTTAAGTTTGCGCAAACTCTCGAAGGCTTAAAAATCCGTGAAGCTAAAGGGATTATTCCGCCTAAGTTTGTGATTGAGCGGGTACTGACCGAGATGAATGATTTTGTCGCGACGCCGATTCAAGACAATATCCTATACAGTTCATTCAAAACCAAATTAGCTGACACGGATATCAGTGCCGATGAACAAGCACGGTTATTGGCCGCCGCTGAAGCGGACATTAAAGGTTATGTGCATCCAGCGTATCAATTATTTATCGACTACTTCACCCAGTTACAAGCCAAAGCTGGGACGGATGATGGTTATTGGGCGCTGCCAAATGGCGACCTTGCCTATGAGCAATTGCTGAAGTTCTTTACGACCACTAATTACACTGCTGACGAAATCCATGCCAAAGGGCTGGCAGAGGTGGATCGCATTCAGAGCGAGATCATGACTATCTTAGCCGCTGAAGGTTACGATATAAGCCAAGGTTTCTCGGTCGCGATTGAAGCATTAGCCGCCGATCCTAAGTTTTACTACGAAGATAGCGATGCGGGCAGAGCGCAAATTCTGGTTGATTATCAACAGATTCTTGATGAAGTGAATGCGGGACTGGGTGATGCCTTCCGTATTCGACCCGAAGCGGGAATGGAAGTGGTGCGCATTCCTGAATTTAAAGAAAAAACAGCACCGGGCGCCTATTATCAGCAGCCCGCGATTGACGGTAGTCGTCCAGGGCGTTTCTATGCCAATTTATATGACATCAAGGCCACGCCTAAATACGGTATGCGCACTTTAGCCTATCACGAGGGGATCCCTGGACATCATTTCCAAATTGCAGTGGCGATGGAGTTAGAGGGTATGCCACTTATTCGTAAGATGGCGCCATTTACGGCGTACATTGAAGGTTGGGCTTTATATAGCGAACGTTTGGCGTGGGAGCTCGGTTTTCAAAAGGATCCCTTTGATAATATCGGTCGTTTGCAGGCAGAGTTGTTCCGCGCTGTGCGTCTAGTGGTAGATACGGGCATTCACCATAGCCGTTGGACTCGCGAGCAAGCGATCGACTATATGAAGAAAAATACTGGCATGTCCGATCGTGATGTCACGGCTGAGATTGAGCGTTATATCGTTATGCCAGGCCAAGCGACGGCCTATAAAGTCGGCATGATGAAAATTCTCGAACTGCGCGAAAAAGCTAAGTCGGCCCTAGGGCATAGGTTCGATCTCAGAGACTTCCATGATGTGGTGCTGAAAAATGGCGCTGTGCCCTTGGATATCTTAGAAACACTGGTCGATCGCTACATTGCTGATAAAAAGAGTACTGAGGCTAAAGCTAAAGTTTAGCCCTTGGTTGCAACCGTTAACGCTTAGTGATTAATGCAAGGCTAACACCTTATTTATCAATGGCTTTATGCGAGTTTAAATCCATCCCCTGTCTGCGAATAAGTGTGTTCTGTTAATCTTGCAGGCAGGGTGAGTTTATCGATAGAGGCTATCATTCTGGCTTTCGGCCAAGGCTTTCAATACAATTCCACACAACTCATTGATAAATGTCGCTCGGCAATGGCTTGCTATTGTTAGGTATCGATATTTTTAAGTTTCAAGGTTTGTACATGAATCGCTTGTCCCCCCAAGATCCTATCCAATTGACTCGCACCACGATTGAGTCATTATTCACGCCGCCAACCTTAATGCGCGCCCGTGATTATGTGATGAAAGGACGGGTTTTGAGCGCCAAAGCGAATGCCGATTTTCGTCATATTGAAGGTCGCGTCATGGGGACGGAATCCCAGCCCTATCGGCAAGATATTCGCCTCGTCAGTGTGAACCATAAGTTGATCATGAACGGCTTCTGTTCATGCCCCGCCACTGGGCATTGCAAGCATATTGCCGCCGTGCTTTACAGTTTACTGAGTGATAGAACCGTTGAAGATCAACGTATTGCTCAGTGGTTACATCTGCTAGACGAAAGTGATGATCTCACGGTTTCAAATGTCGATTTACTCTATGACGACCGCGTGCTGTACGTGTTATCCAAAGATGATAACGGCGTTTACCTTGAACTAAGAAAAGGCAAGCTGGCGAAGAAGGGCGGCTATAACAAAGGCTCTAAAATCGCGTTATCCGATGTGCAATATTACATGCCCGCTTGGATTGGCGCCGAAGACGTACTCATCATCAATCTCATCATGTCGACTCGCCGCCACGGTGCCTCGCGTTTGTATCTTAAAGCTCAGTTAGGCGCTATGGCGCTGGAAAAAATGCTCGTCACTGGGCGATGTTTTTGGGAAGAGAGCCGTTTACCGCTCACCCGAGGTGAACCGTTAAAGCCTGAATTTATTTGGCTGGATAAGGATGCCGAGCATAAGCAGATGCAGTTAACGCTGCCCAATAAGGACAATTGGGAGCTGATCCCCTGCGAGCCGCCGACTTATATCGATTTAGATTATTTTAAAATAGGCGCATTAGAGACAGAGATCAGCGTTGAAAAACTCTTGTTACTCAGCCAGATGCCGCCAGTGCCTAGCTCGCAGATTGAAATGGTGAGTCACAAACTGATTAAGCATTTTTCGGCAAAAACCGTACCTACGCCCGCTTCGATTGATTTTGTCGAGCTGCAAGTGCCGCTGCAAGTCAGGTTGACCTTAACCTCGCAGGAGTTACCTGAGTTTGCTATGGCGCAGCCACTGGTGCTGCTGGAGTTTGTCTATCAAGACGTGGTACTTGGCGGCCAATATCCTGATGAGCCCTTGTCCTTAGTTACCCATCAAAGCAAAACCTATCAAGTCGCGCGTCAACTCGATGCGGAAATGGATGCGATTAATCGTTTGATGGCATTGGAACTGGTGGAGCTGGCGCCATCTTTTATCCCGAATAGTGGCAGCTATGTCAGTATTTGGGGGCTAGGGCCACTGCCAGAAACCATTGATGCTTGGTTGCACTTTATTCAACAGGAAATCCCAGCGCTAGAGGCCTTGGGCTACCAAGTGCATTTTGCCGACCATTTCAGTTTGAATGTGATTGATACTCCATTGGCGATTGAACTGGATGATACCCAAGAGGGTTGGTTCTCTTTGTCACTGAATGCCGATATCGATGGCCAAATGGTGCCTATGCTGCCCTTAATTGCCACTTGGCTTAAGCAGTATGGTGAACCGGCAGATGATGCAGAATTACTGCTACCCAGCCCGAATGGCGATTGGTTAAAAGTCAAAGCCAGCGTGATTAAGCCGCTGATCAGCATAATTTTAGAACTGTTCGACAGCCATAAAGGCAATAGCGTGTCTTTGCCTAAATACCGTGCCCACCTATTAAATGATTTTGCCGACAGCGATATTCGTCTGCTTAATGGTGAACGGGTACGCAGTTTAGCAACTAAGCTTGAAAATTTTAACGGTGTGTTAGAGGTCGCAGTCCCAGACAACTTACATGCTGAGTTACGCCAGTATCAACAGCAAGGCTTAAATTGGCTCTGTTTTTTAAAGGAATATCAGCTTGGCGGTATTTTGGCCGACGATATGGGACTAGGTAAAACCATTCAAACATTGGCCTTTTTACTTAAGCAGCAAGCGTTAAAACCCGCAAGGGCGAATCATGCACCGAGCCTCATTATTTGCCCAACGAGTTTAGTGGGTAATTGGGCGAAAGAAGCCGCGAAATTTGCGCCTTCGTTAAAGCTTGTCGTCATTCATGGCGCCTTACGTAAGCCTTTACTCGAACGCTTAGGTGAGTTTGATATTGTGGTGACTACCTATCCGCTGATTGTGCGCGACAGTGACTATTATCAACAGCAGGTGTTTGAACATATCGTGCTCGATGAAGCGCAGCAGATTAAAAATGCGCAGGCGAAAGTGACTCAAGTGATTAAAGATCTTAAAGCGCCGTTTAGATTGTGCCTGTCGGGTACGCCGCTTGAAAATCATTTAGGTGAACTAAAGTCCTTGATGGACTTTAGTTTGCCCGGATTACTCGGTACTAATGCCTTCTTTAATAAATCCTTTAGGCACAAAATCGAACGTTATGGGGATATGAAACAAGCGCAAATCTTGAGTCAGCGGATTGCGCCTTTTGTGCTGCGCCGAACCAAAGATGAAGTGGTCGGTGAATTACCCCCTAAAACCGAAATCTCCCAGAGCTTAGAGTTAGAAAAAGATCAGCGTAATCTCTACGAGAGTATTCGACTGGTAATGGAGAAAAAACTGCGGGATTTATTTGCCACTCAAGGCGTTGGCAGCAGTCATATTGAGTTTCTCGATGCCTTACTTAAGCTACGCCAAGCCTGCTGCGATCCGCGCTTGGTGAAGTTAGAGCAAGCGCAAAAAGTGAAGAGTAATGCTAAGTTAGACTGGCTAAAACAGAACTTGCCCGAGATGGTGCAAGAGGGGCGTAAGATATTGATCTTCAGCCAGTTCACTAGCATGCTCAGCCTGATTGAAGCTGAGCTGGTGGACTTGGGGCTCGATTACAGTAAGCTCACTGGGCAAACTCGCCTGCGCCAAGCGCAGATAGATAAGTTCCAAGAGGGCGATACGCCTGTGTTCTTAATCAGTTTAAAAGCAGGCGGCACTGGGCTTAATCTCACCGCGGCGGATACTGTGATCCACTATGATCCTTGGTGGAATCCAGCGGCGGAAAAGCAGGCAACGGACAGAGCCCATCGTATCGGCCAAGATAAGCCCGTGTTTGTCTATAAGCTGATTGCCGAAGGCACAGTAGAAGAAAAAATTCAAGAAATGCAGCAGCATAAGCAAAGTCTGGCGGACAGTATTCTCGAAGGTAAAGGCAAGGGCACATGGCAAGGAAGCGCCGATGAACTGTTATCGCTCTTTAGCTAATCGTGGCCATTTTTTCTAAATTGATTGAATCATTTGACTGAGGTGAACCATGCAGTACCAAGTCGACACTCATACCCATACTGTGGCTTCGAGCCATGCTTATAGCACGATTCATGACTACTTAGCGGTGGCAAAGCAAAAGGGGATTCGCTTATTTGCCACCACAGATCATGGGCCTGCGATGGCCGATGCGCCGCATTTTTGGCACTTTGTGAATTTAAGAGTGCTGCCTCGTATGGTCGATGGCGTCGGGATTTTGCGGGGGATCGAAGCAAACATCAAAAATATCGACGGCGAGATTGATTTCTTTGGTGATTATTTAAAGCAGCTCGATATTGTGCTCGCAGGATTTCATGAGCCCGTCTACCCTCCGTCAGATAAAGCGACTCACACAGAGGCTATGATTAATGCCATTAAAAGCGGCAAGGTCGATATCATTACTCATCCGGGAAACCCTGCCTATCCAATTGATATTGAAGCCGTTGCCCGCGCCGCTGCCGAATACGGTGTAGCGCTTGAAATTAACAATTCCTCCTTTGAAGTGTCCCGTAAGGGTAGCGAAGCCAATTGCACTGCGATTGCTAAAGCGGCCAAGGAATTTGGCACTATTTTAGTTATGGGCTCTGATTCCCATGTGGCTTTTAGTTTGGGCGGTTTTGCGCGGGCGCAAGCGATCATCGATGAAGTGGCTTATCCGCCATCACGATTACTCAATCGCAGTCCTTCGGCACTCTTGGCCTTTTTAGCCGCCCGTGGTCATGAAACCGTCGTCGATTTGATCCCCTTATTTAGCGACGATGCTCAATTAATAGATGCATAGTGAATAATATTAGTGATGAAAATCGTGGTCACTGAGGCGATGCCAGCTCAAAGCGGGGAGGCGAGCAACACAGAAGCCAACATCCCGCAAGTCGTGTTGATTACTGGCGCGAAGAGTCAGCTCGCAGAGGCCTTGCTGAGAATCGCTGCCAATATTGGCGAGCTAGCCCTAAATAGCAACGCAAACACAAGCACAAACACAAGCATACCGCTGGAGCTTTATGCGTTAAGTCGCAGTCAGTTAGACATTACCGATGCCGCCAATATTGCAGTAGTGTTTGATCAATATCGACCAAGCTGGGTGATCAATTGCGCGGCCTATAATGCGGTTGACGCTGCTGAGCATGATGCTATTGAAGCGAATCGGGTGAATGCACTTGGCCCTGAGTTACTGGCGCAGCAATGTTTACTGTCGGGCGCGCGCTTACTGCATGTGTCGAGCGATTATGTGTTTGGTGGTCATGCAGTTTGCGATAGTGCTCATGCAGCTGAACGTGCAATTGGTGACGCTAGAGAAAGTGGTGTTGAACAGCATCAAAACCCAGACTTAGCTCCAAATTCAAATCCAAACCCAAACCCAAACCAAGTTCATTTACCAAGGCCTTTTGTTGAACTCGATGCTCCCAATCCGTTGTCTGCTTACGGTAAGAGTAAGTTGCTCGGTGAGCAGAGGGTAGTGGCGGTCTTGGGTGATTGCTCAACGATTGTCCGCACCTCATGGCTCTACGGTCAAGATGGGCATAATTTTGTCAAAACCATGCTCAACTTGATGCGTACTCAGCCAAGCTTGCAGGTGATAGTCGATCAAATCGGCTGCCCGACATGGAGTGATGCACTCGCTAAGGTAATATGGCAATTAGTCGTGCAGCAGTACTCTGGAGTTTTCCATTACAGCGCTCAAGGCCAATGTAGTTGGTATGAGTTTGCCTGTGAAATTCAGCGACAAGCTATAGCGCTTCATCTGTTAAGTCAACCTATGGTTATCCAACCGATTACCAGTGCTGATTATGCTAAGCAGGCACTAAACCGCGGCATAAGTTTGGCAAAAAGGCCGAGTTATAGTGTGTTGAACAGTGGTAAATTACGCTCCACTTTGGCTACGAATAATGTACTGTCGATGCCTGAACAGATCGAGTGGCAAGATTGGCGTCAGCAACTGAATCGCATGTTGCGGCGGTTATCTTGACAATAATGAGCGTGACTCACATTTTGCTTTAGGCTGCTTTAATCAGGCGTTAAGCGTTTACGTCATCTAAGTGATTAACGCTGTCGAAAACAATAAGCCCGCCAATAATCAGATTTAAGCGACGGCTTTAGACTATCCGTATGAAAACATAGGCTGTGAATACGAATGCAGCTGGACTCAAGGCTCTTCTCAGCACCGATGGCTTGCCTTAGTATCGTAATCACTTTGTTAATCTGTGGTTTTGTGTGCCGCGGTTTAGGCCGCGAGTCTTAGTCTATTTTGCTTGATGTATGATGAATTTGTTCTAAATTCCCCTTGGATGACAATGGCATAATGCCAAGATATTTAATGCATTAAGGACGTTTCAGTGACAAACAAGACGACAATAGCACAGACATTGACCAAACAAGATCTATTGCAAGTGGTCGCGATTGCCAAAGCGGCGGGCGATGCCATTATGACGGTTTATGGTCAAGATGACTTTTCGGTGAGCCACAAGGGTGACGATAGCCCCGTGACGGCCGCCGATTTAGCCGCGCACCACGTGATAGTGGGGGCATTGGCGCAGCAGTTTGTCGGTATTCCTATTATGTCTGAGGAAGCGGCGGATATTGCGTGGGACGTGCGTCGTCAATGGCAAACCTATTGGTTGATTGATCCTTTAGATGGCACTAAGGAGTTTATTAAGCGCAATGGCGAGTTTACCGTCAATATTGCGCTTATCCATCAAGGGGTTGCTATCGCAGGTGTGGTTTATGCGCCTGTGCTCGATACCTATTATTACGGCGCTAAGCATTTAGGTGCATGGCGTCAACAAGCGGGTCAAGAGAGCCCCTTATTGGGCGCCAACACGCCACGCGAAATGCCGATGATTGTTGGCAGTCGCTCGCACTTGAGCCCAGGTTTAGCGCAATATTTACAACAGTTTGGCGAGCATGACATCTTAAGCGTGGGTAGCTCGCTTAAGTTTTGTATGTTGGCAGAAGGCAGTGCCGATCTGTACCCCAGACTGGGACCAACTAGCGAGTGGGATACCGCAGCGGCGCAAGCTGTACTCGAAAGTGCAGGCGGCACAGTTGTCTGTTATGAGTCAGGTGAACCATTAACTTATAATCAAAAACCTGACATTTTAAACCCTTACTTTATTGCCACAGCCCCAGGCTGGGTGAAATAACAACCGCCTAGCATCGATATTCGTTGATGAAAGGGCGGGCTAAACACTGGAGTAGTATTCATGATGCGCATGGGCGTCGATTTAGGCGGAACAAAAATAGAATTAGTCGCACTGAGTGATGAAGGTAATGAGCTATTTCGCAAACGTGTGACGACGCCACGTGACTATCAGGGCACGCTAGCTGCGGTGGCCAATCTGGTCAAGGAAGCGGAAGCGACACTCGGCGAGCAAGGCACAGTCGGTGTGGGAATTCCTGGCGTGGTATCGCCCTATTCAGGTTTAGTGAAAAACGCCAACTCAACGTGGATCAATGGTCATCCCCTCGATGTGGATTTAGGGGAATTGTTGCAGCGTGAAGTGCGGGTTGCCAATGATGCAAACTGCTTTGCGGTATCAGAGTCGGTCGATGGTGCCGCCGCTGGCGCATCTGTGGTGTTTGGCGTGATTCTAGGCACTGGCTGTGGCGCTGGCGTGGCAATTAACGGCAAAGTGCACGGCGGGGGTAATGGTATCGGCGGTGAATGGGGTCATAATCCTCTGCCTTGGATGACTAAGGAAGAGTTTAATACCACCCGTTGCTTCTGTGGCAATCCAGATTGTATCGAGACCTTTATCTCTGGCACTGGCTTTGTGCGTGATTTTAATGCGGCATTGACGGCGGCGGGCACAGTGCGTGCTGCTGAAAAATCAGGTGCCGATATTATGTTGTTAGTCGATGAGGGGGATGCGATTGCGGTCGCTGCGTTTGATCGTTATATGGATAGGCTCGCTCGTTCACTCGCCCATGTGATCAATATGCTCGATCCCGATGCTATAGTGCTGGGCGGCGGTATGTCGAATGTCGCGGCGATTTACCCAAGATTACCGGCATTGCTGGCCCATTATGTGGTGGGGCGTGAGTGCCATACACCTGTGGTGCAGAATCTTTATGGTTGTTCATCGGGTGTGCGCGGCGCCGCTTGGTTATGGGAAAAGTAATCTTTGCTTGGATATCTGTACTCATCTAGTGAGCTTATTAGGCTTTTAAATCAATGCCTAATGGCTTATACGTTTTATAAACATTAGCCTAGCAAAACGCTGGGCTAATGTTATCTGCTATGCGTTTCGCCGTATTTTGATGCTATGATTGCGCTCTTTTGGGTTGCTTGGCATGGACATCATGTTTTGGGTTAAGAAAGTTGTTTCACAGGGGATAATGCCGATACCCTTTATCCTATTGTTATTAGTCATTTCTTTTCTGGTATGGCGCCGTCGGAGTATGGCGAAATACTTAGTATCGTGCGCCTTCTTTGTCTTACTCTTTTTAAGCAGTCAGCTGGGTGTGAATACCTTAGTGCGCCCATTAGAATCAGCTTACCCTATTAATTCTACGCCCATCGCTGGTGCCTGTTTTGTGATGGTATTAGGTTCGGCGCACTCGGATATTCAAGGTGCGACTGCGGTGCAATCCTTGTCTGCAGTAGCGCTTGCAAGGCTTAGTGAAGGTGTCAGACAACTTAACTTAGGCCAAGAATGCAAGTTGATTGTCAGCGGTTGGGGCGGCGAACTCACGCAGATTTCCCATGCTGAAATGATGGCGAATGCCGCAGTTGAACTGGGCGTCGATAAACGTCGGATCATTCAATTCCCTTTAGCGCGAGATACGATAGAAGAAGCGCAATATTTACAGTGGGAATTAGGCGAAGAACCTTTTCGCTTAGTCACATCGGCCACTCATATGCCAAGGTCGATGGCTATTTTCGCCGCTAAAGGCTTACACCCAGAGGCTGCGCCGACAGATTATATTGGCCGAGATGATTTTTGGTGGCGGTTAACCGCCGATAATCTAGTGGCTTCTCAGCGGGCGATTCACGAATATATTGGCCGTTTGTGGTTATGGATAAAGGCCGTAAGTTAAAGGTGTGGTTTGCTAAGTTCGGTCTAAAGAGAGTGAGTGTTAACAGGAAGATGAACAATGACAATTGACTCAGAAAGTGTGTCTGTGCGTCCTTTATCAAAACGAAATGGGTTAACCTTAACTTGGCTAGGCGGCTTAAGTCTGCTGCTGGGTTTGGGGCTGTTTCTGACATGGCCGGCCTTGTTTGCCGTGGGTTTGATGTTTTTTAGTTTGGGCGCGATTTCATTAATTCTCGGTTTAGCCAAGGTGTATGAGCCGGAAACGACTCTAGCACTAGATGACAAGGGACTGACCTATTTTCATCGCCGCGGCAAAGTGTCTATCGGTTGGGATAATATTCAAAGGGTCGATATCCCGCGGGTGACCAATGGATTAGATACCATAGAGTTATCTTATTTAGGTATTAAATTAAAACACTTAAATCCTATTTTGGACAATATCTCCCTGCGCTTAGCCACCGGCTTATTAACAGAGCAGCGGCCTTTATTGGTGACTGCAGCCTCGCAAGATGAAGACTTAGCGACTTTAGAAACTTATCTCGGCGCAGAGTTTGGTCCTTTGGTGATAGAAGGGGATCGTTATCGCGGTGTATTGGCGATGTTTGGGCATCGCTGCGTGATGTTAGATACGCGTTTAGGTTATCACTTGTATATTCCCCACGACAGTTTGGACAGAGAAGCTAAGGACTTTATCAAGCTGCTTAGACAACGGATTGCACAAGCCAGTCGCTTAGCGGATTAAGTCTTTATCGCAGTTATTAATACGATTGATATTGCATTTTTACGTGAAGATAATTGGCAATAAAAAAGGGGACCCTAAGGGTCCCCAATGAGTTGCAGAGATGAAGTTTGGGTTGTGCAGGGGCAACCCAAAGGTACTAGTACTGCTGTGCTACTCTGCGTGTACCTTATCTACGCCGTAGGTTTTTCCTTCAGCATGACAGGTCGCGCAAGATTCTACTGGTAGGTTAGGATCTGTCATTGCATCCGCTTCTACTACCGCACCGTTACTTCTAAAGTGAGCGACAGCTGCCGCATCAGAGTGAGCGTGACAAGTACGGCATGATTCAGCTACTGGGCTAATGTAGTAAGCACCTACTTTGATTGAGCGTTTGCCTGAAGTTAAACCACCGTCAGTTGCAAACAGTTTGGCATTGTCTTTATGACAAGCCGCACAATCTGTTTCAACCGCAGGATAACCGAACAAACCACCTTTCGCATCGCGGAAGATACCTTCTACTACACCGAAGTTACCGCTGTGGAAACGGTGAGCAACTGTGAATAGGTCTTTGTTATTGAAGGTCACTTCAGGATTAACAACTAACTTACCATCATCGCCTTTATAGCCAGTTGCACCGTGGCCAGAAGCGCCAGTGGTGTCGTTATGGCAGTGCATACATTGGTCGAAGGTGTAAGCGCCGTGTCTTGAACCTTTTGCATAATCTAAAGTGCCATGACAAGCATTACACTTAGTTTCTGCGACTGTGATACGAGTAGGATCAGCCATACGGGCTTTAGTGACTGCGCTACCATCTGGGCTATAGAATTTCACTGCAGCTTCGTTACCGATAGGGCTAGTTGGACCAAACTCTAAGCTTGGAGTATTACAGCTAACCACTTTACCCGCTTTAGCACAGAAGTTGGCTTCTGAACCTACGTAGAGAGTGCCCACAGCTTGCGCATCTGGGATATCTTTAACGATAGTAAACACGCCACCAGCAAGCGAACCGTTTTCCAGTTTCAGGCTGATTGCTGCAGGTTTAACATCTCTCCAAGAGTACACAGTACCGTCAGTGGCCACATTACCGATCAATAGACCATTAGCGACAAACATCGCTGTTGGGTTAGTGGTCGCGTTGTAGGCTTTTAACGATGTACCATCAGCAATTGGCGCACCATTTAAGGTGACATTGGCTGTTAAGGTTAAGGTTTTCATGCCTAGAGTAGCCGATGGAACTGTTGTAGCACTGGTGAAGTCAACTTTGAACAGAGAAGCATACTCTGCACGTTTACCGACACTATGCACCACCGCAGGCGACAAGTTACCTGTGCCGTGGCAAGAGCTACATTGAGTATCATCTGCTTGAGCTAGGGCAAATTCAGAGTGGTTTTCACCGGTCGCAAAGTTGACTGTCATATGGCAGCCTACACAAGCTTGGGCGTAAATAGTGTTATAGCTAGGTTGGTCCGTAGTATGACAAGAAGTACATTCTTTCAGATCAGATGGGAAGCCAATTTCACTCCATTCTTTAGCGGTATTATTGCTAGTATCGAAGTTTGCTGCGTTTTCTGCGCCAGAGTGGATCCTGTGGATCATAGGTGCAAAGTCAAATATCAAACCTGCGGCTAGATCTGCATCACTTGGGATTTGATCTGGGTTATGACAGGTCACACAATTTTTAACGCCTTGGTAGTTATGGTGGGCTGAAATATTGGCGATATGGCCATCTGCTTCACCGTGACATTTTTCACAGGCTGCGCTACTGACGGTATCTTTACCTGATGATGCAAGTTCATCAGTGGCAGGGATAAAGTCAACGGGTACAGATAAAATCTTGTCAGATAAGGCTACGCCTGCACTGTCAGTGACGTTGTAAGCACGTAGAAATATTCTGTGTACTGCATTTGGATTATCATTGGGATTAATGATTGGCGCTGCGCCATCATGTGCCCAAGTTGCAGTGTAAGTGCCTGGTGTTGCTGTATCTTCGGTTAAAGTACAAGCATTTTTAGTACCGTTAAGACCATCTAAGGTACAAGTTAGCGAAGTACCTGCGGCGTTCGCCATGGCATTGTTTTGCCATTGAATAGGGGCGCCAGTACCTGAGGTATTTTCATTTGCCGTTAAAGAATAAAGCGCAACTTTATCGAGTCCTGTAAAAGGAACATCTTTGTTAGCATTTTTTCCGGTAACAGTAAATTTAACGCTGAAGCCTTCACTGCTGGTCACTTTAATGTCAGCTGGACTTAAAGTGAAAGCCAGATCAGTAATAGATTGAGCAGTCGTTGCGAAGGAGCCCGCAGGGGTTCCGGGTGTACCTGGTGTTCCGGGAGTGCCTGGTGTTCCGGGTGTACCTGGTGTGCCAGGTGCCCCATCTTGACCATCGCTTCCGTCCCCGCAGGCGGTAAGGCTTAAGGTACTGACGAGAGCCAGTGCCAGTAGAGATTTATTGTAGTTTTTCATCATCGCGTCCCTTTTTCTTTCTATAAGACTGCGTGTGCAGTGCCTCTAATATAGGAGGATTCACCTACTTATAAAGTGGTATTTGCAAGTTTGTATCTGATATGTGAACGATGATTTAACAAACGTGGATGGAAATTCTAAAATTTGCATTTTGATATTTTAAATAATGAAATTCAGCTGGAAAGCCATGATGAGCATCACAATTTTTATTTTTCAACTTGGGCTTTAGTGAAGAATTCATTTTCGGTTAAGCAAAATGCTTGAGGCTAAGATAGCCTTAATCTCAGTGATGGAATTGATGTTTTAAGTATCAAAGCGACGGGGAAACTAAACGGTAATCTCGTCTGAGGATAAGCCTTGTTAAGAGAGAAAATATCGATGAAATTTTGCTGTTTTAAACTTGGATATCTTACTGCCTAAACCCCGTTTAACACCGACTCATCGCAGTGATGTAAACAAGGTTTAGTGAACATTATATCCACGAGCTTGGCTGAGCTTATTGTCTCGCGTTAGCGTGCGGGGTCGAGCGCGGCAAGTAAGGAACGCACGACAAGCGCGCTTTGACTCTGGCTGTATCGCCGATGAATTGCTGGTTTTTCAATAAGATAATATTGTGGCGCCATCATAGTATCGTGGAGTCGATTGAGCTCTGTATCGCTTAGGCGTTCTAAGTGTAATCCGGGCATGTGTTTTACTGTGTGCATATCAATGCTGGAACAAAAAGCCACACTCTTCATGGTGAGTAAATGGGCGTACCACTCCTCCCTGTCGATGACTTTATCCACCGCTGGCAGCAAGAGGCCTTGGCGCTGGCAAAATAATTCTAAGGGGTCAATTTTGCTGTTAAAGCCCTTCACTTCTTGGTAGAGGAATGGATGGCGACAGATTTGCTCTAAGGTAATGTCGGTCTCAATCTGCCACAGAGGATGTTGTTTGGCGGCAACGATGTAAACGCCATTGACTGAGCCCAGTTTGGTATAGCTTAATTCTTTATTTTCAGCACTTTCTAAGGTAATACCAAAATCCAGCGCACCTGCGTGGATTAACTCAGCGCTATTCTCTTGCCATTTATGTAAACGTATTTGCCCTAGCGCTTGGGCGACGTCTGGCGTGCTTAATTGTGGCGCTAAAAAGCTCAGTAGCCCATTACAGGCAGCGATATGCAGCGGTAAATCGGCATTGATGGCTGCATTTTGTATCTGAGTTGCAGATTGTTCGAGGTGATAAACCGATTCAGTAAACTGGCAAATAGCCACATACAGGCTTTCTGCTAGCGGAGTGGGTTTTAGCCCCTGTTGACGGCGATAAAACAGTTCATCGTTAAAGGTCAGGCGTAATGCGTTGAGACAACGGCTGATTTTCGGTGCAGAAACATCCAGCGCTTTGGCGGCACTGTTTGCGTGCCCAGTGTCGAAAATACTTTTAAATACCAGCAAGGTAAAAACATCGAGTTCACAGATTTGTTTGAGTAATACGTTGCTCATTTTGTATGTTGCCCTGTATGAGTCTTAACTATTTTTTGCGGGGTTATTAAGGGCATTCTGTGGCTCTGACTCTGCTCCTTGCTATTACCCAAACCGCCGCGATTAGCCGCTAAGATTAACAGCAGTCGTGCGGATTAACTGTGATCACTCTCGGCAAAATAACAATTATTTAACCATTGTAAAGCGTGCTATTTCGCAGGCAGTTATTTGGTTGGTAAGTGGAGGGGTTTGAGTCGGGATATTAAGAAAAAATCGAGCAAATAATGAGTTGAAAAATACAAGCTCGCCTAAGTGTCGGTGAGCTTGCGAGTGTCATTTATTCGCCGTTTTAGCGAGATTCTATAACATCGTTTTGTACGTGCGATAAGTTACGATTGTCTGTTGCAGGAGTGTGGCCTATTGCATGGGAATAAATGGTTGGCGCATCTTCTTTAATCCGCATGCCGATAAATTGGCCGCCCTCAAGAATTTGCATTGAAGTACTCGCCACTTCGCCATCGACAACGCCATTACGCTGGATCACTAAACGCTCACAAATGAGTCTGCCTTTGAAGTGTCCATCAACGATAAATTCATGGCACTTTACTTCGCCTTGAATCATACCGCCTTGTTCTATGGTGATATTAGCCTCAGAAAGCAGTTGACCTTGGATATCACCGCCAACAAGTACATCGCCCGTTAATTCGATGTTCCCCGTGAGTTTAGTGCCTCGAGAAATAAAGCTAAAAGAGGGACTTTTTTTAGGGGGGAAGAACAGTTTTTTTACAAACATCATCATAAATCAACTTAATTCGAGAAGGGATTAACTGAGTTCAATAGAGGCGCGATACTAGCGTAAAACGGATGATAAGCACAGCCTTGTATGGGTTAATGCGATGGCTTTTCTGTAATTAAGTGGGTCGGGTTATTTCAATGGCCTTGCTAGGGCAGGGAGCCACACAGGCACCGCATCCGGTACAAAGTTCAAGGTCTATTTGCGGACGTGGAGCTTGGCCAATATTGAACACAAAACTGATGGCTCTAGGTTCACAGGCATCCTTACAACTTTGGCACCAGATCCCTTGAAAGGTTAAACAACTCTGTTGAATATGGGCGTGATACGACCAAGGTGTTTGGGCTAAATCGAAGATATTTTCAGGGCATGCCTTAGCGCACAGCGTACAAAATGTACACTCATTGTCCTTAAAGGACACTTCAGGAAATCCACCATCGCCTTTGTTGATGATCTGCGTTTCACATACCTCAACACAGGCTGAACAGCGCGTGCACACATCGGTGAACTCGATATCATCACGCACCCAAGGCGGCCTCAAGGCATTATCTTTACGGCGGCGAAAGAGGTTGCGACGACTGTGATTAATACTTTGAGTCATATTGCTCCTCGAACTGTTAATTATTTAAAGTGATGGGCGTATTCAAAGTGATAAAGAAAAATGGCTTGGGATATTTCCACAAGCCATTCAATTTGTTAGCCGTTATAACCATTGGGATTGGTCGATTGCCAATGCCAGCTACTGTTGGCCATATCTGCTAGCGTATGCGTTGCTTGCCAGCCGAGATCTTCCCGTGCATGGATTGGATCGGCGTAGCAGGCGGCAATATCACCAGGGCGACGTGGCGCAATTTGGTAGGCAATGGTGTTACCACAGGCTTTTTCAAAGGCGTGAACCATGTCTAAAACACTATATCCTTGGCCTGTGCCTAAGTTATAGGTGACCAGACCTGGTTTAGTGGCCAATTTAGCCAGCGCTTTTAAATGGCCATTGGCTAAATCCACTACATGGATATAGTCACGCACACCAGTCCCATCATGAGTCGGATAATCATCACCAAACACGCTTAAGGCGGCACGTTTACCCACGGCAACCTGCGCAATAAAGGGCATTAAGTTGTTAGGGATATCGTTAGGATCTTCGCCGATTAAGCCACTGGCATGGGCGCCGACCGGATTAAAATAACGCAGACGAGCGATATTCCAGCTCGGATCGGCATTGTGTACATCTGCCAATATATGTTCAACCATCAACTTAGACTGACCATAGGGATTGGTCGCCCCAGTGGGGAAGTCTTCGGTGATAGGCAAACTGGCTGGATCGCCATATACAGTGGCCGATGAGCTGAAAACGAGATTTTTCACCTTAAACTCCGCCATAACTTGGCAGAGGATCAGGGTTCCTGTGACGTTATTCTCATAATACTTAAGGGGTTTAGCGACGGATTCACCCACAGCCTTTAATCCCGCAAAGTGAATAACCGAATCGATAGCATGATCGTTAAACACTTTCTGTAATAAGGCTTTATTGAGAATATCGCCTTGATAGAAAATGACCGATTTACCTGTGATCCGCTCGACTCGATTTAAGGCTTCTATGCTCGAATTAGACAAGTTGTCTAACACAATCACGTCATTGCCAGCATTGAGCAGTTCTACCACAGTGTGAGTGCCAATATAGCCAGCACCACCGGTCACTAAAATCGTCATTACTTCATCCCTTTTACAACTGTTTTTAAATATTGCGC
This sequence comes from Shewanella sp. SP1S1-7, assembly GCF_031932105.1. Taxonomy (NCBI): domain Bacteria; kingdom Pseudomonadati; phylum Pseudomonadota; class Gammaproteobacteria; order Alteromonadales; family Shewanellaceae; genus Shewanella; species Shewanella sp. SP1S1-7. The sequence goes on along the minus strand of NZ_JAUOEU010000013.1, from coordinate 34,625 downwards.
AAAATCTTCACCGATTTCGCTGTGGCGCAGAGCATATTCAACGTTCGCACGCATGTAACCTTGCTTGTTACCACAGTCGTGGCTCTTACCTTCCATATAATAAGCGTTCACGGTTTCTTGCTTCATTAACATAGCAATTGCATCCGTTAATTGAATTTCATCGCCCGCGCCTGCAGGGGTTTTAGCCAGTAGTGGCCAAATGCTGGCAGGTAACACATAACGGCCTACAACGGCTAAGTTAGACGGCGCTTCATCCACGGCTGGTTTCTCAACTAATTCAACTAATGGCTCAGATTCACCAGGTTGTAAATCATGGCCATTCACATCAGCAATACCGTACTGATTGACGACGTTGTGCGGCACGCCTTCAACCATGATTTGACCCACTTGGGTTTCATCAAACAGCGCAACCATAGCGGCTAAGTTATCGCGACGCAGATCACAGCTGGCTTCATCAATGATCACATCCGGCAGCAATACTGCAAATGGTGCATCGCCGACGACTGATTTTGCACACAAAATAGCGTGGCCTAACCCTTTCGCCTGAGATTGACGCACGCTGATCACTGTCACGTCTTTAGGACAGATAGATTGTACGGCTTCGAGTAACTGACGTTTAACGCGGCGCTCGAGTTGGGCTTCTAATTCGAAACTGGTATCGAAGTGGTTTTCGATAGAGTTTTTACTGGCGTGGGTCACTAGGACAATTTCTTTGATCCCAGCAGCGATAGCTTCACTGACCACATATTGGATCAATGGCTTATCGACAACCGGTAACATTTCCTTTGGAATCGCTTTGGTCGCTGGAAGCATACGAGTGCCTAGGCCTGCGACAGGAATAACGGCTTTACGAATTTGATGTTGTTTCATTGCGAACCTTTTAGGTCAAGGAGATGCGGTTAATGACCAATATTGTAAATGACCTGCACAGAAAAGCTATTTACAAACGCTGAAAACTTCGGATATTTAAGCATTTAAACGGCAAACTCTACGTAAGTTTTAGCAAAGGTAGCACAGTGGATCTAATCCAGCACCCATGGCGAGCAGCAACAGGGTGATTTTAATGACCTTGTAATATTTGCTTTACGTTTACGTCACAGTGGCGGCACAAGAATAAAGTGTGAGGGAGTTAACAAATTTAAAGCCTTAGATCACTATGGAGCCATGAGTGTTAGCCACCGAGTGAAGATTATGACGAAAGGAACAGAGTACATCGCTCGCAGAGCCGATGACACTGGGTTTATCCATTACCCACAAGAAGAACACGATATTTGGCGTCAGCTTTACGCCCGTCAAGCTGTTAATCTCCCTGGTCGTGCCTGCAAGGAATATCTGCAAGGGCTCGATGCCTTAGGGATGCCAAAGGATCGCATTCCGCAACTTGCCGAAATTGATGCGGTATTACAAGCGACCACTGGCTGGAAAACGGCGGCGGTACCTGCGCTGATTTCCTTCGGCCGTTTTTTTGAATTACTGGCAAATAAAGAGTTTCCTGTGGCCACCTTTATTCGCCGCAAGGAAGAGTTTGATTACTTGCAAGAGCCAGATATCTTCCACGAGATTTTTGGCCACTGCCCTTTGCTCACCAATCCTTCATTTGCCAATTTCTCTCACATGTATGGGCAGTTAGGTTTACATGCCAGCAAAGAGGAAAGGGTATTTTTAGCGCGTTTGTACTGGTTTACGGTTGAGTTTGGTTTACTACAGCCCAAAGACGGCGCCTTATGCATCTATGGCGGCGGCATTTTAAGCTCACCCGGTGAAACCTTGTATGCAATGGAAAGTGACGCGCCAGAACGTCAACCTTTTGATTTATTGAATGTGCTGCGAACCCCATATCGCATCGACATTATGCAGCCGATTTATTATGTGATTGAGCACATTGATATGCTGGATGAAATTGCCAAGATGGATATTATGGCTTATGTCACTAAGGCCCGTCAGTTAGGTTTATTTGCCCCTAAGTTTCCGCCAAAAGCTAAGGCGAGTTAAGTCACGATTCGGTTGATGAGTTGACTCGTTATTTGGCTGGCGTCTAATTTAGCCATCTGATATTGAGTCATGCGATTTAAGCTATTAATAGAAAATGAGTAAAGTGCAACAGAATATCCCTACCAATGTTGCCAACAGGAGTATGTATGACAGCGTTATCGAATATGAAATGTGAAGCGTGCCAAGCCGACGCACCTAAAGTGACCGATGAAGAATTGGCCGAACTTATTCGTATGATCCCCGACTGGGGCGTGCAAGTACGTGACGGCGTAATGCAGCTTGAGCGTGTCTACAAGTTTAAAAACTTTAAACTGGCGATGGCATTCACGAATAAGCTGGCGGATTTAGCGGAAGAAGAATTCCATCACCCAGGCATTTTCACTGAATGGGGCAAAGTAACCGTCACTTGGTGGTCACATTCTATTAAGGGCCTACATAAGAATGACTTCATCATGGCCGCCAAGACAGACCAGTTATTGGTTTAGTTAATTCACCAATATAATCAGCATCTTAACCTGTTTTTTGATGCTGATTTTTTCTTCCTGTTACAATTCAACTGTAAACTAGGCTTGCCACTTTCTGTTTAACCTTCTAACGTATACAGGCTCTGCTATTTCCCCTCATCGCTGACGTTTTCGTTAAGGTAACGACTTGCCTAGCAAGCGTCATTTTTGTTGTAAAGCTCAAGGCGAAAAATAGCTCTGCACGGTTTATCCCCAAAATTCGAATCAAAAAAGGGAATATCAGTCATTATGCGCTTGGAAGTCAGCTGTCAGGATCGTGTTGGTTTAGCCAAAGATATCTTAGTCGTGTTAGAGCGTTATGGTATTAATTTAATTGCCATTGATGCCAGTAACCAAGGATTCCTGTACTTACAATTTGCCGAAATCAGTTTTGAAACCTTAAGTGCCTTGATGCCGCAGATCCGCAAAGTGGAAAGTGTCCACGATGTGCGTACTGTGTCGTTTATGCCCTCAGAGCAGGAACATTACGCCCTTAAAACCTTGCTCAAAACCTTACCCGACTCCGTTTTCTCCATCGATGCTAAAGCACGTATTCGTATCGTTAACGAGTCCGCCTTGCTCAATATCGGCATGGGCGAGCACGAAGTGCTCGAAGAGTCGCTCAATCATTGGGTGCAAGGTTTTAATTTCAGCCGTTGGTTGAGTGAAAGCCAAGTCTTACCGCAAGCGGCGAGGGTACAAATCGGCCCAAACGAATATCTAGCCGAAATGCTGCCGATTTACCTGCCAGATGAAGATGAAAAAACCATCTTAGTTGGCGCAGTGGTGTCGCTAAAATCCCCCGCGCGGGTTGGAAAGCAGTTTAACGCGCTGCAGAATCAAACCACTGGCTTTGAAAATGTATTAGCCAGCAGTGACAAAATGAAGGAAGTGCTAAAGCAAGCGCGGCGTATGGCCCAGCTCGATGCGCCTTTATTGATCACGGGTGAAACGGGTACTGGCAAAGAATTAATGGCCAGAGCCAGCCACGATGCCAGCATGCGCCGTGAGAAACCCTTTATCGCCATCAACTGCGCCGCTCTGCCCGACAGCGCCGCCGAAGAAGAATTATTCGGTTATGTCAGCCAAGGTAAAGTCGTTAAAAGGGGATTCTTTGAAGAAGCCAAGGGCGGCACAGTATTTCTCGATGAAGTGGCTGAGATGTCCAAGGCCGCCCAAGTTAAGCTGCTTCGGCTATTGCAAGATGGCACCTTTAGACGTATTGGCGGCGATGAGGAAGTCCGTGCCGATGTGCGGATCATTTGCTCAACCCAGAAGAATTTAGCCGAACTGTGCCAAACTGGTGAGTTTAGGGAAGATTTGTACTATCGCATCCATGTGCTGAGTTATCACATACCGTCACTGCGCGAGCGTAAAGTCGATATCATTCCACTGACGGAAATGTTCCTCGAACATTACAGCCAACAGTTGTCTAGCCCAGTGCGGCGGATTTCGGCCCAGTGCCGCGATCATTTGCTCACCTACGCTTGGCCAGGTAACGTACGCCAATTAAAGAACGCGGTATTTAGGGCAGTGTCTATGTGGGATGGTTCGGCTGAGTTGACGGTCGAACAATTAAAATTACCGTCCTACGCCGAAGGTTTTGGTTACTTTGACAATGAGTTTGAAGGCAATCTCGACGATGCAATGAAGCAGTTTGAGGCGAGTCTATTGCGCCGATTATATCCTGCCTATCCGAGCACTCGACAGTTAGCGAAAAAGCTCGGGGTGTCGCACACTGCTATTGCCAATAAGCTGCGTGAGTACAAGATAGCCAAGCGTCGTTAAGCCGAGTCTTGCTGGCTTGACGCGATAGATGTAACAGTATCGTTCCACTTAGTTGCCGACTTTTCAGGCATATTGCTTACCGAGATATTGATAAGCGGCAACTAGGTTATAAACGTAATGATTAGTTTACGAAATGTGAAATAATTGACCCAAATGTGATTTAGGTCACGCTATAGGAATCTGCGTCAGCTTCGGGTATTTCTACGCGCAACAAATACGTTAAAGCAAGCAAAAGGGCGTGCCTCTGTTGGCGCGGAGTGCGTAACGTGTGCGCCCTTAATGAGTCAAAGAGTCCGATTAAAATCGCCGAATATAAGCTGAATGACGCCGCGCGTTTTCCAGCACAATAAAATTGTACGCCTAGCCTTAGAAGCACTGGAGCCAATATGAAACTTGCAAGTTATAACAATGGTCGCCGCGATGGTCAGTTGATGTTAGTTAGCCGCGATCTCACTAAAACGGTTGCCGTTCCTGCCATTGCCCACACTATGCAGCAATTACTCGACGGTTGGGATTTACTGAAACCGCAATTGCAAGAATTGTACGACGCGTTAAATGAAGGCATGTTAGATAACGCCCAAGCGTTTGACGAAGCTAAGTGCTTGTCGCCACTACCGCGTGCCTACCAATGGGCCGATGGCAGCGCTTATGTGAATCACGTTGAGTTAGTCCGTAAGGCTCGCGGCGCAGAAATGCCTGAAACCTTCTGGACAGATCCGCTGTTCTATCAAGGTGGGTCAGACAGTTTTATTGCCCCTAAAGCCGATATTCCACTGGCGAGTGAAGACTGGGGTATCGATTTCGAATCTGAAATCGCGATCATTACCGATGATGTGCCTATGGGCGTGAGCAGCGACAATGCGGCTAAGCATATTAAATTGTTGATGTTAGTGAACGATGTGTCACTGCGTAACTTAATCCCAGGTGAGTTGGCGAAAGGCTTTGGTTTCTTCCAATCTAAGCCATCGAGCAGTTTTTCACCTGTAGCAGTGACGCCGGATGAACTGGGCGCACGTTGGGAAGATTCTAAAGTGCATTTACCGCTGATCACCCATTTAAACGGTGAGTTATTTGGTCGTCCGAATGCGGGCGTCGATATGACCTTTAATTTCAGCCAGTTAGTTTCACATGTGGCGAAAACCCGTCCATTGGGCGCAGGTGCGATTATTGGCTCTGGTACTATTTCTAACTATGACCGTAGCGCAGGCTCTAGCTGTTTAGCGGAAAAACGTATGTTAGAAGTGATTGCCGAAGGCAAAGCCACTACACCATTTATGCGTTTTGGCGACACTGTGCGCATCGAAATGCTGGATGACAACAATGTAACGATTTTCGGTTCTATCGATCAAAAAGTGGTTGAATACAAAGCCTAAAGCTTTCCCTTAAAGGGCGGCATCGACTCAAACTAACGGGGCTTAATTGCCCCGTTTTTATACTGACTTTTATAAGGATATGAAAATATGAAACTTTATGGTTATTGGCGCTCAAGCGCGGCGTACCGAGTTCGCATCGCTCTCAATCTTAAGGGGATTTCAGCCGAGCAGTTGTCAGTGCATCTTGTACGTGATGGCGGCGAGCAACATAAAGCGGCCTACAGTGCGCTTAATCCGCTGGAGTTAGTGCCAACCTTAACGTTGGATGATGAGTTAGATGCGGATGCATTGTCGCAATCCTTAGCCATTATTGAATATCTCGATGAAATACATCCACAAACCCCATTATTGCCTGCATCGGCTCTTGAACGTGCCCATGTGCGCGCCATGGCGCTCACGGTAGCCTGTGAAATTCATCCATTAAACAACTTGCGGGTATTACAGTATTTAACCCAAACCTTAGGGGTCGATGAAGCGGCTAAAAATACTTGGTATCACCACTGGGTTGCGAGTGGTTTTGCAGCCTTAGAAACCTTGTTGATTAGGCACAGTGGTCGTTATTGCTTTGGAGATACAGTGACATTAGCCGACTTATGTTTAGTGCCGCAGGTGTATAACGCCCAGCGTTTTAATGTGGATTTAACGCCTTATCCCAATATCATGCGCGTGTGGGCTGAGTGTAATCAGCTTGAAGCCTTTGCCGATGCGGCCCCAGAGCGCCAAGCGGATGCTGTGTGATGCTTTGTAACGAATAGTGCGGATATAGTGTTTACCAATTGAAAGAATGGATGATGAGGCTTGCTTTGCGAGTCTAATCTCAGCGATGGAGTTTAAATGCTTTTCAGTAAAAAATGTCCGTATTGCAAAGGTAAACTCGGCGCTAAGGATGTGCCGATTAAGGAAGGACTCTGCTGCCACTGTGAACAGCCGATACGGTACAAATTCAATATAATAAAATGGATAATACTGTTCGTGCCCATCTATATTGTTAGCGTTAATTTTTTAGACAAAGATGTATATGGTTTTTGGATTTATTTGGCGGTGATGGCACCTATTTATAGTCTCGTATCTCTATTCTGTCATGAGGTCGTAAAGTGCTCAGAAACCGATGGCGAAGTGGAGTAAGCCGAATGTCATTCCCGTGGTGTTATCTGACATTGAAGCCAACGATACTGTTATGAGTAATGTATGAGTCATGTTCTGAATGGTGCTATGAATTATGTTATGGATAAGGCTATGAGTGAAGCAGAACTAAAGCATCAATTACTTGAATGGATCACTCAGGATTGCGAGCGGGTGAGGGCGCTTGAACTCGCGCTCCAATGCGCCAGATTACACTCAATGCCGCAGTGGTGCCTTGCGGCGGGATTTGTCCGTAATCTAGTCTGGGATCGCTTGTACGGATTTGAGTTGAGTCCACTGAACGATATCGATCTGATCTATTTTTGCCCGTTAGATATTAGTCCTGAGCGGGATCTGGTAATTGAAACCTATCTTAATCAGCTTGCCCCTGAGTTACCTTGGTCGGTGAAGAATCAGGCGCGCATGCATGTTCGAAATCAAGACATGGCTTACACATCTTGTGTTGATGCGATGGCCTATTGGCCAGAGCTTGAAACCGCAATCGGGGTAAGCTATCAAGCTGTCGATACAGAATCTGATAATCAGACTAAGACTGGGACTCAGACTTGTGTTGGGATGAAAAATTATCCCGCGTCTTATTATATTGAGCTGGTGGCTCCCTTTGGGCTTAACTCCCTGTTTGCACTCAAACTGAGCGCCAATCCAAAGCGATCATTATCCGTGTTTGATCACAGAGTCGCGACTAAGGGTTGGCTTACTCGGTATCCTTTGCTTGAGTGTTGCCGCACAAGCTGATTTTCTCATTCACCCACTTTATATCTCTCATTCACTCCTAAACCGACTCAAGCATCTGACTCAATTCGTCCCATCAATTTGAACTTAATGGCCAAATCTCCCTCAGCTAAGTGCTTTTTATTGTTACTTAAATGTTTATTTTACTAGTGTTCTCTACCTCTTGCTGTAGTCATTAGTGATGACTAATAAAGAACTTAGCTCACAGAAAACAAAGGTGTACTGTCGATAAATGTTTGAATTTCGTGATTTAGCTCCCATAGGCTGTACCTAGAAATGAGTATTGGTCATTCACTTTGATTTGGATCAATAAAGTGGTCGCGCTTCTCTGGCAGTGTAGGCGTCAATTGTTAAGGATGTAATTTAAAACAAAAACCTATGTTGTACATATGGAGTATGATGATGAACAAAAATACTGTTTCTACACTGATCGCTGCCACCCTTTTAGCTGCTGGTTTTTCTGCTTCTGTATCGGCTCACCAAGCAGGTGACATTATCGTTCGTGCGGGTGCTGTAGTTGTTGCGCCAAACGAATCAAGCGACCCAGTTGCGACTTTTGGTGAGTTCAAAGTGAGTAACAATACTCAACTTGGTTTGAACTTCGGTTATATGTTGACTGATAACTTTGGCGTAGAGTTATTAGCAGCAACGCCTTTTAGCCACGATGTTTCTTTGGCTGGCGTAGGTAAAATTGCTGAAACTAAGCAACTACCGCCAACTTTAGTGGCGCAGTACTATTTCGGTAATTCTCAATCAGTGGTTCGCCCTTACATTGGCGTCGGTGTTAATTACACTAACTTTTATGATAATGAGTTCACCAATGATTTAGGTGGTGCGTTAACTGACTTAAGCATGACCACGTCTTGGGGCTTAGCGGCACAAGCGGGTATTGACTATCAGGTTAACAAAAACTGGTTAGTGAACGCATCTGTGTGGTACGCGCAAATTAGCAGCGATGTCAAGTTTAAATTATCGGGTGACACTGTGGTTATTGGTACCGATATTGACCCATGGGTTTATATGGTCAGCGTAGGTTACACTTTTTAATCTACGGATCAGATAAGCGTAAAAAAGGAGCCTTAGGCTCCTTTTTCGTTTGTGCACTTTTATCCTGACATGTTCCACTCAGGTTAAGCCGACTTAGCGCTTTGGCTTTTTAGCCTTCCAGTGGCGAGTGTTATAGATAAATTCGGGTAATAATACGGTGAGCCAAGCGACGAGGCGCCAGCGTTTAGTCACATAGACGCGGCGTTTACCTTGCTTCATTGCTTTGATGATCTGTGCTGCGACTTGTGGCAACGGGGCAAGCCACATTGCACTTTGTTGCATGGCGGCTTTATCGAGTAAACCGAGTTGGATATCGGTAATCGTAATGGGTAACTTGAGGCGCTGGGCGTGCATACATAAGCCCTCAAGGTAATTCTGCCCAAAGGCTTTTGAGGCGTGATAGGCCACACTTGGGCCACCGCGCAAACCTGCGATAGAGTTTATTGCCGCCAGTTGTCCATAACCTTGCTCGCGAAATAGTCTAAATGCCGTATTGCAGATAGCGGCAAAACCTCGCACATTGACATCGATAATGTCTTGCTCTGGCAGCCAAGGCAGCTCAGGATCATAACTATTGAGGCCTGTATTGACTAAGACTAAGTGCGCACCGCCAAGACTCTGCCAGACGGATTCAAGTTGAGTGATAATGGCTTGAGGCTGTTCAATTTGAAGTGAAAATACTTGTACTTTTGTTGGCAAGGATAAGGCAAAATCGCGGAGTGATTCTGGATCTTGGGCGAATAAGACTAATTCAACCTGTTGATCTGCCAATTGCTTTGCAATTTCACGACTTAATTGTGAGCTAGCTCCCACAATTATTGCAGTTGCTTGGGTCATAGGTTTTTCGGCAACGAAATGGTGGCTTATGATAGGAAGATATGTTCGCCAAGACAAGATTTATAGCTTGGGCGTATGGACATCTAGAAGTCTTTATGTATGATTAGGAGAAACAAAATGAACAAATGGTTGCGTTTAAGCGCGTTGAGATTAACTGCTTTAGCATTAATGGCACTAATGGGTGTGTTATCGGGTTGTGCGACACCCAATGCTATCGTGGAGATAAAAGGCGAGACCTTGTATCGCGAACGGATTGCTCTGCCCGCAGAGGCTAAGGTCGTAGTGCAACTGCTCGATGTATCAAAAATGGATGTGCCAGCCATAGTGATGGCGGAGCGCGTACAACAAGGTGCAGCAACACCCACGCCATTCAGTTTTGCGATTGGCAGTGATCAGTTCCAACCCGGGCACACTTATGCCATAGGTGCACGGATAATGCTCGGTGATAAGTTATTGTTTATTAATACTCAAGCCTATCACATTGACCTCAATTCGACTGAGCCAATGACGATACTGCTAGAGAAAGTCGGTGGCTAGTTAGCCCGCTCAGAAGTGAGCTGACATACGCGCCGAATCCGTTGGTATTTACGAACAGAAGAGGCGCGGTATGCCGGTTAGAATTCCAGATCATCTGCCCGCAGCAGAAGTGTTAGAGTCAGAAAATATTTTCGTTATGTCCGAGACGCGGGCGGCGAATCAAGATATCAGGCCGATGAAGGTGCTGATTTTGAACTTGATGCCGAACAAAATCGAGACAGAAACCCAGTTACTGCGTTTACTGGGCAACACGCCTTTACAAGTCGATGTGGATTTACTGCGTATTCACGACAAAGAATCCAAGCATACTTCCATCGATCACATGAATACTTTCTACCGTGACTTTGAAGCCGTGCGCCATAAAAATTACGATGGTCTTATCATCACAGGTGCGCCGCTTGGGCAAATCGATTTCGAAGATGTCGTTTATTGGGACCATATCCGTGAAATCATCGACTGGTCGCAAGAACATGTCACCTCAGTGTTGTTTTTATGCTGGGCAGCCCATGCGGGCTTGTATCATCTCTATGGTTTAAATCGAAAAATATTGCAACAGAAGCGTTCAGGCGTATTCGTGCATCGCCGTACCTCTCAGCATTTCCCGTTACTGCGCGGTTTTGATGATGAATTTTTTGCACCCCATTCCCGTTTTGCCGAAATGGATGTCGAAGAAATTAGACAACATCCACAGCTGCAGCTATTGGCCGAGTCCGATGAGGCTGGGGCTTATTTGGTATTGAGTCGGAACAATCGCAACTTGTTCGTGATGGGTCATCCTGAATATCAAAAGTCGACCTTAAACGAGGAATATCAGCGAGATTTAAGCCAAGGCTTAGATCCTAATGTGCCACAGAATTATTATCGCAATGATGATCCTAAAGCCGACGCCATTGCCCGCTGGCACAGCCACGGTAGTTTGTTGGTGAGTAATTGGCTTAATTATTACGTCTATCAGTTAACCCCTTACGACTTAAGCGATATGACGGCGATGACACCGTGGGAGTCGCGTTAACTCGTTTTTTGGCAATTTATTCAAATGCTTTCACATGGATGTGACTATGCAATGATTATTTCGAGATGGTAACCATAGCAAGCAATATAACTTGATTAACTCAGCACGTTAATCAATATCAATATCAATATCAGATTAATCGGAAGTAATCATCATGAGCAACGAGAATGTCATTGGATGTCTAATGCTTAGATATCAAAAATTTTTAATTGCTAGTTGGGATATTGTATTTCCTGATTTTGAAGATACTGATTTTCAAAATGATTTAAAGGATGATTGGCTAGAAGTCAATTGGGAACTTATCGTTGAATCACACTTCAATGTGGGTAAGGAAAGAATTAACTTGTCCCGTTATGGAGCTGGTGCCGCAGGACGATTCGATCGTGTATTTATTGAAGGCGCACAAGAAACTCATGAGGTTAAATGCTTTGCCGATAAAAATAACACCCTATTCAATATTGTTGATGGCATCAATATCGTCGTTCCAAAAGAAGGGTTTACATTCCGTAGGTTTGTGAGTATCCAAGATGGTTGGTATGTACAAGCTGTGCCATTTAATATGGTTCAGGTTAACGAGCTAGAGGACGCAGTATTTACTATTGAACAGATTGATTTTCGACTATCTGCAGTAATACATTCATATTCTGCTGGTAGTGTTTAACACCTCCCAATTCCCAGCTTGGCTGTAAATCCTTACTGACATTTTCCCCTGATAAAATCTGCACATTAGACCAAGGAATACTTGCTTTACGTTCGCGTAAACGTCAGAGTGGTTTTATTGTCGATTTTATTAAACGTCCCGAGGCTGGTACTAGGCTTCGTGGTCAATTTAGGTTGGAGCCTTCATGAGTACTGAACAGTTAAATCAAGATATCGTTATCGTTGCTGCTAAACGCACCCCAATGGGCGGGTTTCAAGGCAACTTATCATCCGTAGCATCACCCATGTTAGCCGCGACGGCCATTAAAGGCTTGTTAGCGGAAACACAATTGGCGGGTGAGCATGTCGATGAAGTCTTGATGGGCTGCGTATTACCCGCAGGTTTAGGCCAAGCGCCTGCACGTCAGGCAACTTTGGGTGCGGGATTACCCTTATCCGTTGGTGCGACCACAGTGAACAAGGTCTGTGGCTCAGGCATGAAGACGGTAATGTTAGCCCACGATTTGATTAAAGCGGGCAGTGCAAAAGTGGTGATCGCAGGCGGCATGGAAAGCATGAGCCAAGCGCCGTATTTACTCGATAAAGCCCGCGGCGGCATGCGCATGGGCCATGGCAAAGTGTTAGATCACATGTTTTTAGATGGTCTTGAAGATGCCTACACGGGTGGTGCTATGGGAACGTTCGCCCAGAAAACGGCCGATGAATTTGGTATCACCCGCGAGCAGATGGACGCTTTTGCCCTAAGCTCGCTCGAAAAAGCCAATGCCGCGATTAACTCGGGTGCCTTTAAAACTGAAATCACCCCCGTCACAGTCAGTGATCGTCGTGGTGATGTGACTATCGATACCGACGAGCAACCCGGTAATGCCCGCCCTGAAAAAATTCCTACGCTGCGCCCAGCCTTTACCAAAGATGGCACTATCACAGCGGCAAATTCTAGCTCGATTTCCGATGGCGCAGCGGCATTGATGCTGACCTCACGCGGCGAAGCTGACCGTTTAGGTTTAGCCGTGTTAGCCACCATTAAAGGTCATACAACCCACGCCCAAGAGCCTTCATTGTTCACCACTGCACCGGTTGGCGCTATGGCGAAATTGCTGGCCAATGTGGGGTGGTCAACGGATGAGGTGGATTTATTTGAAATCAACGAAGCCTTTGCCATGGTGACTATGCTTGCCGTGTCTGAACTCGGTTTAGATATCGCTAAGGTTAACGTCAATGGCGGCGCCTGCGCCTTAGGCCATCCTATTGGTTGCTCAGGTTCACGTTTGCTGGTGACCTTAATTCATGCATTAAAAGCCCGCGGCCTTAAGCGCGGTGTCGCCTCGCTGTGTATCGGCGGTGGTGAAGCGACGGCGATGGCGATTGAGGTTTAATCGCAAAGGTTTTAGTAAAATCAGGTTTTAGTTAAATCAACAAGACGGGGCTGGCAAGGGCAATCACTTCCCTTGAGGATAATCATAATATCGCACCGCCAGCCCATCACTCTACAAGGAAAGGATTGCAACATGACCACACAAGTAAAGCATTACATTGACGGTGAGTTTACCCAAGGTACGGGCACATCGCAGATTATTGTCACCAATCCCGCGAATAACTCGCCGATTGCAGTGATTAATGCTGCTACGAGCGAAGAAGTTCACGCTGCCATTGCTAGCGCCAAAGCCGCCTTCAAAACGTGGAAAGAAGTGCCAGTTTCTGAACGTGCGCGCGTCATGTTGCGTTATCAACATCTGCTAAAAGAACATCACGACGAACTTGCGACCATTCTTGCCCATGAAACGGGTAAAACCTTCGAAGATGCCAAGGGCGATGTATGGCGCGGTATCGAAGTCGCTGAACACGCCTGTAACGTGGCGTCATTATTGATGGGCGAAACCGTTGAGAACGTTGCGCGTTCAATTGATACTTACAGCTACACCCAACCACTGGGTGTGTGTGCCGGTATTACGCCATTTAACTTTCCTGCGATGATCCCGTTATGGATGTTCCCACTGGCGATTGCCTGCGGTAACACCTTCATTTTAAAGCCTTCAGAACAAGATCCAATGACGCCGCAGCGCCTTGTTGAACTGTTTGTTGAAGCGGGCGCACCTAAGGGCGTATTGCAATTAGTGCATGGCGACAAAACTGCCGTAGATATTCTGCTGGCAGACCCTGCAATTAAAGCCATTTCCTTCGTCGGTTCTGTGGCTGTGGGCCAGTATATTTATAAAACCGGTACCGATAATTTAAAACGCGTACAAGCCTTTGCGGGCGCGAAAAATCACTGCGTCATTATGCCTGATGCTAACAAACAGCAAGTGATCAACAATTTAGTTGGTGCTTCTGTGGGCGCGGCGGGTCAGCGCTGTATGGCGATTTCGGTTGCCGTGTTTGTTGGCACCGCGAAAGAGTGGATCCCAGAACTCAAAGAAGCCTTAGCCAAAGTTCGCCCAGGTTTATGGGACGATAAAGAAGCCGGTTACGGCCCTGTCATAAGCCCTGCAGCCAAGGCACGCGTGCTCAAGCTTATCAAGCAGGGGATTAATGAAGGCGCCGAGTGTTTACTCGATGGCAGCGACTTTACCGTGGAAGGTTATGAGTCAGGCAACTGGATTGGCCCAACCATGTTCAATAAAGTCTCCACAGAGATGAGCATCTATAAGGAAGAAATCTTCGGCCCTGTACTGTGTTGCATGGAATCAGACTCCTTAGAAGCCGCCATCGAATTAGTCAACGCCAGCCCTTATGGCAACGGTACTTCTATCTTTACTGCCAGCGGTGCGGCTGCTCGTAAATATCAACACGAAATAGAAGTCGGCCAAGTGGGGATTAACGTACCTATTCCTGTGCCATTGCCTTTCTTCTCATTTACTGGTTGGAAGGGCAGTTTCTACGGCGATCAACATGCTTACGGTAAGCAAGCGGTACGTTTCTATACCGAGACTAAGACCATCACTTCACGCTGGTTTGAGTCCGATATCGCCGTGGCGTCTACGCCAAACATGAGCATTAACTTGCGATAGTAGTTCTAACACATTGTTAAACGGCACGTTATTCAACCTTAAGTGTGGCGCCCCCGTTGGCGCCCACTGATGAATAACTTGCTTATAAACCCACTGTTTATTACGCAAAAGAAATGACCACAGAGTCATAGGAGAGCCCAATGGATTTTAATTTCAACGATGACCAACGCCAGTTTGCCGATCTTGCGCGCCAGTTTGCCGCGGAAGAGTTAACCCCGTTTGCCGCCAAGTGGGATGAAGAACATCATTTCCCCAAAGACGTGATCCAAAAAGCCGGTGAGCTGGGTTTTTGCTCTCTGTATTCGCCCGAATCTGAAGGTGGCATGGGCTTATCGCGCCTCGATGCGTCGATTATTTTTGAAGAGCTCGCCAAGGGTTGTACAGCGACCACGGCCATGCTGACCATTCACAATATGGCCACTTGGATGGTGACGACTTGGGGCACTGAAACGCTGCGTCAGACTTGGTCTGAGCCGTTAACCACAGGGCAAATGTTAGCGTCCTATTGCTTAACTGAGCCAGGCGCGGGTTCCGACGCCGCATCTTTGCAAACCAAAGCGGTGCGTGACGGTGATGAATATGTGATTTCAGGTTCGAAAATGTTTATCTCAGGTGCGGGCGCCACTGAGCTATTAGTGGTGATGTGCCGCACCGGTCAAGCTGGGCCTAAGGGGATTTCTGCCATTGCCATTCCGGCAGATGCCGCTGGCGTTATCTACGGTAAGGCCGAAGATAAAATGGGCTGGAATGCCCAGCCGACCCGTCAAATCACCTTTGAAAACGTGCGTGTGCCAGTAGCGAATTTGCTCGGTGAAGAAGGCCAAGGTTTTGCCTTCGCGATGAAAGGCTTAGACGGTGGTCGTATCAATATCGCGACCTGTTCAGTAGGCACTGCGCAAGCGGCGCTAGAGCGTGCAACTCAGTATATGAATGAGCGTCAGCAATTTGGTAAACCGTTAGCGGCTTTCCAAGCACTACAATTTAAGCTCGCCGATATGGCGACTGAGTTAGTCGCAGCCCGCCAAATGGTGCGCCTTGCGGCCTTTAAACTCGACAGCAGCGATCCTGAAGCCACCGCCTATTGCGCCATGGCAAAACGTTTTGCCACCGATGTAGGCTTTCAAGTCTGTGATGCGGCGCTGCAAATTCATGGCGGATATGGTTATATAAGGGAGTACCCGCTGGAACGTCATTTCCGTGATGTGCGTGTGCACCAGATTTTAGAAGGCACTAACGAAATTATGCGCTTAATTATCGCCCGTCGTTTACTCGATGAAAATGCAGGACAAATCCTGTAAGTCTACTCGCAATAAGTGTGACTTATCGGTTGGCGATAACATAAAAGGAGTCTATACAGATGGAATATTTAGTAGAACGTATCGAAGGCCATACGGCCATTCTGACGATGAATAATCCACCGGCAAATACTTGGACCGCCGAGAGTTTGCAGGCGCTCAAAGCCAAAGTGCTTGAGCTGAACGCGAATAAAGAAATTTACGCCTTAGTGTTAACGGGCCAAGGGCAAAAGTTCTTCTCCGCCGGTGCCGATTTAAAGCTGTTTAGCGACGGCGACAAAGGCAATGCGGCGACGATGGCAAAGCACTTCGGTGAAGCCTTTGAAACCTTAAGTCAATTTCGCGGTGTATCGATTGCCGCGATTAACGGTTATGCCATGGGCGGCGGCTTAGAAGTCGCACTGGCCTGTGATATTCGCATTGCCGAAATCCAAGCTGTGATGGCATTGCCTGAAGCGACCGTGGGTTTATTACCTTGCGCAGGTGGCACTCAGAATCTGACCGCATTAGTTGGTGAAGGCTGGGCTAAGCGGATGATTTTATGCGGTGAGCGCGTCGATGCGACTCAGGCATTGAATCTGCGTTTAGTTGAAGAAGTGGTCGAAACAGGCGAAGCGCTCAATGCGGCAATCGCGTTGGCCGTCAAAGTCGCTAACCAAAGCCCAAGCAGCGTCACAGCGTGCAAGACACTCATTCAAGCGGGCCGCACTATGGCGCGTAGCCAAGCGCTGCCGATTGAGCGTGAATTATTTGTCGGGTTATTTGATACCGAAGATCAGGCCGAAGGCGTGAATGCGTTTTTGGGCAAACGTAAAGCTGATTGGAAGAACCGCTAATGACTAATGTAGTAGATATCGTAAATCAGGCCACGACCACGCAAAACGTGGTTTTTCAAACCTTAACCACCGCGTCCGGTAAGTTGATTGGGGTGGTGACACTCAATGTGGAAAAAGCCCTCAACGCCTTAGATTTAGACATGGTGCGCGCTATGACGGCGCAGCTCAATCTATGGAAGAAAGACTCGCTTATCGCTTGTATCGTGTTAGATGGCAGCGGTGAAAAGGCATTTTGTGCGGGGGGGGATGTGCGCGCTTTATACCATGCATCCATTGCCGCGAAGGGACAAGTGACTGAGGAGGCGAAGGTTTTCTTCGAAGAGGAATATCGCCTCGATTATCTACTGCATACCTTTGGCAAACCTGTGTTGGTGTGGGGCGATGGGATTGTGATGGGCGGCGGGCTCGGTTTGATGGCGGGCGCGAGCCACAGAGTTGTCACCGAATCTTCGCGCATTGCTATGCCTGAAGTGACGATTGGCCTTTACCCCGATGTGGGCGGCAGTTATTTCCTTAATCGTATGCAGGGCAAAATGGGACTGTTTTTAGGGCTCACTGCCTATCAACTCAATGCTGCCGATGCCTGTTATGTGGGCCTTGCGGATCATTACTTGAACCGTGACGACAAAGAACTGATGTTCGATGCCATGGCCACCTTAGATTGGAGCGATACACCGGCGCTCAATCATCAACGCTTAGATAGCATGATCAACGAGTTATCTAATCAAGTGGATATCCCGAAGGGCGAAAGTGTATTGGCGGACAGCCAAGATAATATCGATCGACTGATGGCGGGCAGCTTGGAGGATATCGTTACGCGTATGTCGACGTTAGCCTCGGAAGATGCTTGGTTAATGAAGGCGCGCGACACTTTCCTTGCAGGCAGTCCTATCAGCTGGCATCTGGTTAATATCCAATCACAACTTGGTACTAAGTTAAGCTTAGCTGAATGTTTTAAATGGGAATTAACCGCCAGCGTTAACGTGTGTGCCCATGGTGATTTCTGCGAAGGGGTTCGCGCACTCTTGATTGATAAAGACAGACAACCCCAGTGGCGCTTTAAGGATGTTAACTCTGTGCCTACCGCTGTACTTGAGCAAATATTGACTTCCCCTTGGGGCGAGGCGCATCCCTTTAGCCAACTGAGCTAAGCGTTGAGTTAATTGTGCATAGAGTTGGCTAAGCGTTGACTTGATTAACGCAGACTTGAATAGTGCTGAGTGTATAGGCTCAGCCAAGCTCGCTTTACTCTGTGATAACGAAAGCATAATCAACAGACTAGCAGTATCACTACACTAAAAAGAGAACAGCACACAGGAGTGACAGCATGAGTACAGTAGCATTTATCGGTTTAGGTAATATGGGCGGCCCAATGGCAGCCAATTTATTAAAAGCGGGCATGACGGTTCGTGTATTTGATTTAGTCCCAGAAGCCATGCACAGCCTTGTCGAGCAAGGGGCTTTTGTTTCTAGTACGGCTTGCGGCGCGGCGGCGGGTGCTAATGTGGTGATCACTATGCTGCCTGCGGGTAAGCATGTGAAAAATTTATATTTAGGCAATGGCACAGACAAAGGCCTGCTCGAGGTCGTTGCGGGTGATACTTTACTGATCGATTGCTCGACCATAGATGCGCAAAGCGCGCAATTAGTGGCGGCCGAAGCGGCTAAAAGCGGCATAGAGTTTATGGATGCACCGGTTTCTGGCGGCACTGCAGGCGCGGCGGCGGGCACTTTAACCTTTATTTGTGGTGGTTCCGATAGCGCATTTGAGCGGGGTCAGCCAGTATTGAAAGCTATGGGGGTGAACATATTCCACGCCGGTGGCCCAGGTGCGGGACAAGTCGCTAAAATCTGCAATAACATGCTGTTATCTGTGTTGATGGTCGGCACTTCAGAGGCATTGCAAATGGGCATTGACCATGGTCTTGATCCCAAAGTCTTGTCCGACATTATGAAGGTCAGCAGTGGTGGTAACTGGACCCTCGAAAAGTACAATCCATGTCCAGGTGTGATGGAGACTGTACCTTCTTCTAAGGGCTATCAGGGCGGCTTTATGGTAGATTTGATGGTTAAAGATCTCGGTCTGTCCCAAGAAGCCGCATTATTGAGCAACTCCAGCACGCCAATGGGCGCTTTAGCCCGCAGCTTGTATGTGAATCATGCAAGACAAGGCAACGGCCGCCGAGATTTTTCCAGTATTTTTGAACAATTTGCACAACTTAAAAAATAGACATAGTTAACAAGGGATAACCAGATGGATTTAAAAGATAAGGTTGTCGTCATTACTGGCGGCGCGGGTGGCTTAGGTCTGGCAATGGCGCAAAATTTTGCGCAGGCGGGTGCTAAGATAGCGCTTATCGACGTGGACCAAGAAAAACTCGAGCGAGCCTGTGCTGAGCTTGGATCGGACACTGAAGTCCAAGGTTATGCCTTAGACATTACCGACGAAGAAGACGTCGTGGCAGGTTTTGCCTATATTCTCGAAGATTTTGGCCAAGTGAACGTGTTAGTGAACAACGCCGGCATTCTGCGTGATGGCCTGTTAGTCAAAGCCAAAGACGGCAAAGTCACCGACCGTATGTCTTATGAGCAATTCCAATCTGTGATCAATGTGAACTTGACGGGCAGCTTCCTTTGCGGTCGTGAAGCGGCAGCGGCCATGATTGAATCCGGTCAAGCGGGCGTGATTGTCAACATCTCTAGCCTAGCGAAAGCGGGTAACATGGGTCAGTCAAACTATGCCGCCTCCAAAGCGGGCGTCGCGGCCATGTCTGTTGGCTGGGCGAAGGAATTAGCACGTTACAATATCCGTAGCGCAGCGGTTGCACCGGGCGTTATCGCTACTGAGATGACGGCGGCAATGAAACCTGAGGCGCTGGAGCGTTTAGAGAAGCTAGTGCCAGTAGGACGCCTTGGTCATGCCGACGAGATAGCTTCTACCGTACGCTTTATTATTGAGAACGACTATGTAAATGGTCGTGTGTTCGAAATCGATGGTGGTATCCGTCTGTAATGACGATATCTTATTGATATTCATAAAAACCGAGCTGAGGCTCGGTTTTTTATTGCGTAAAGAAACATAATGGCATTTTGAACTCAGTCTTTGGATTTATTTAGATTTCACTGTTGGAGTTGACATTTAGTTGTTAACCTTCAACAATCGCCCTCCAGTTTTTTTACATAACTTTACATACATGTTTGTCGCATGTAATGGAGCTTAACATCCGGATGTCTTGGCAGGATAAAGCCCTCTGGCTTGAGAAAATCACTAAGCGCATGATGTTAATCGTGGGTGTCCTAGGGTTGATTGTGATCTATTGCGGGTTCTTTTTTCTGCTCTTCAGTGGTCGCTCTGTGGCCGTGATCCCGTGGTTTTTCCTTATCTCACCTTGGGTGTGTATTTATTTTGGCTTAACGCAAGTACAGCAAGTGCAAGTGGTAAATTGGTTCTTAAAAAAATTTAAAAAATAACCAATTTCTGCAAGTTCCTATTTTGTTTCGGTTTGTGCTGTTGGCAAACATTGGGGAGAAACAATGAAGTTACATGGATATTTATGGGTGCTAGGGAGTTTGTTTTGTTTGGAGGCTTGTGAGCGCTCGAACAAAGAAACACCGCATCTTAGTGATAATGGTGAGCGTATTGTTGCGCCCTATGGCAGTTGGCTGTCTCCCTTATCGGCAAATGATGTATTTGAACAGGCCGATAATGTCGCCGAGTTACAAAGCGTAGATGGGGCGATTTATTTCTCTGAATCCGATGGTGATAAGCAAGGCCAAGTAGGGATTAAGCGTCTCGATAAACAGGGCAATATCGCCGACGTCGTGCCGCCAAGCTTTAATGTTAAATCCGCCGTTCATGAATACGGCGGCGCCGCCTTTTTAGGGATAGGCCAGAGTTTGTTTGCCACTAAGGCACAGGATCAACTGTTTTATCGTTTCGCCCCTAATCAACCACCCCTGCCGTTAACGCCTAATGGCACCCGCCATGCCGACTGTATCGCTTATCCTAAAGGGTCGCGGATTATCTGTGTGCGCGAGGATCATCGCCAGCCCGGTGAGCCCAAGGCGAGTCTAGTAACAATCAATCTTAACTTTGCTGGTGAAGGCGATACCTTTGTCTCGGGGCATGATTTTATTTCTTCGCCTGCCATCTCGCCCGATAACAGCCAACTGGCGTGGATCACGTGGGAACATCCCTATATGCCATGGGATAACAGTATTCTCTGGCTTGGCGATCTCGACCGCAAAGGGCAACTGCACAATATTCGTAAGGTCAACACGCCTACGGATTCTTCCGTGACGCAGCCATTATTCAGCCCTGATGGACAATTATATGTCGTGTCGGATATCAGTAACTGGTGGAATATCTATCGAGTCACGGCACAAAATACCTTAGCCCCAGTGCTGAACAAAAAAGCCGAGTTTGCCGTGGCAGATTGGTATTTAGGCAATCACAACTACGCCTTCGAATCCGAAAAAACCATCATTGCCAGTTATATGCTTGGCAGTCAGGCGGCGTTAATTCGGCTGCATTTGGATTCGGGTTTGACCGAGTCCTTAGCCGTGGATTTCGGCGAAATCACCCAAGTGATCAGGGGCGAAGATGCCGTCTATTTTGTTGGCGCTAAGGCAACGCCAGAGAAAGGTATTTATAAAGTCATCGGCCGTGGTACTGAGTTGGTGTATACGCCTAACTTACCAAAGCTTGATCCCAATTATATTTCCCGGGCAAAAAATATTACCTTTAAAACCGGCGTTAACCAGCAAGCCTACGGTTATTTTTATGGGCCGGTTAACCCCAACTATACAGCGCCCCATGATACCCGCCCGCCGCTGATAGTGATGTTGCACGGCGGCCCAACGGCGCGGGCGAGTCTGGCTTATCGCAGTGACATTCAATTTTGGACCAGCCGTGGCTTTGCGGTGCTCGATGTTAATTTTCGCGGTAGCAGTGGTTTTGGCCGCGCCTATCGTCAGAGTATTTACGGAAAATGGGGCCAGGCAGATGTGGAAGATGCGGTCAATGCGGCCCGTTATTTGGTTGATAAAGGTTGGGTTGATGGACAAAAACTGGCGATTCGAGGCGTAAGCGCAGGCGGGTTAACTGTGATGTCGTCCTTGGCTTTTTATGATGTGTTTCAAGCGGGTGTCAGTTACGCGGGGATCAGTGATTTTGAACAGCTAGCCAAGAGTACCCATAAGTTTGAGACTGGGTATTTAGATCAACTCATTGGGCCTTATGCGAATAATCAAGCCCGCTATAGGGAGCTGTCGCCGCTGTATCATCTTGAAGGCTTGAATGAGCCCTTGTTAATTTTTCAAGGTCTGCGGGATCAAATTGTGCCACCACAGCAGTCGCGAAAAATTTATGAGGCGTTAAAAGTCAGAGGTGTGCCAACGGCTTATATCGCCTATCAAGATGAGCCACACGGCGGTTGGAAGCCAGAACACAGGGCCGCAGGATTAGAGACCGAACTCGCATTTTATGGGCAAGTGTTTAACTTCACCCCTGCGGGTAAGCTGGCAACATTGGTGCTGGATAATGCTGCGGCGTTAAAGCCGACCTTAGTCCGCAATCAATAACGCAGTATTTCCCGTTATGACTCTCAGCCGTTGCTAGTACGACTGGCTTTACGACAACACTCAGAGCCTGCATCTTGCAGGCTTTGGTCTTTTTGGGATTTGTCTATGTCAGTTTCGTGGTCCTCATGGCTTAGGCTATCGATAATCGCGCAGTGAGGCTGATCGCCGCCTTGGCATTGGGTCACCATGTGCTGTAATTGCGCCCTAAGCTGTTGCAGCTTATTGATTTGCTCTTCGACATAGGCAAGGTGAGTAC
This sequence comes from Shewanella sp. SP1S1-7, assembly GCF_031932105.1. Lineage (NCBI taxonomy): Bacteria > Pseudomonadati > Pseudomonadota > Gammaproteobacteria > Alteromonadales > Shewanellaceae > Shewanella > Shewanella sp. SP1S1-7. The sequence goes on along the minus strand of NZ_JAUOEU010000013.1, from coordinate 12,023 downwards.
GGGTAAGTTGTTTAACATCTTCGGCATTACGGCTTTCATTGCCCTTAAGGCCAAGCAAGGATTTGCAATCTTCTAGGCTAAAACCTAAGTCGCGACATTGATGCACAAACTTAAGCGCTTCAATATCTTGATGGCGATAAACCCGATAACCCGCCTCATTGCGCTCGCCGCACACTAAGCCAATATCATGGTAATAACGGATACTCTTAACACTCAAGCCCGTTTGTTTCGCCACTTCGCCTATCTTCATCTTGACCTCTTCTTTGAGCAACTGAATGGTTTTTCGCCCAGCAATTAATTGTCGATGTGATCACATTGAGCAAATTCATCCTTGACTCTCCCGCAATGGGAGACTTTATCTTAGACCTATAGTGTAAAACATCAAGTGAGGGATCTCCCATGTCTATGACCAGACTCTATGTCGCCAATATGAATTGCGCTGGCTGCGTCGCGAAAATTGAAAAGGCGTTTGCCGCCCAAGCGGGCGTCGAAGCGCGTGTTAATCTCGCCGATAAACAAGTGACGGTAGAAGGCAAGATGAGCGCCGATACCGCCTTAACTGTGATGGAAAAAGCAGGTTATCCGGCGCAGGTAGTGGTGGATGCAAAAGTCGCCGCCGAAGAAAAACGCCTAGAAGATGCCACTGAGTATCGGCTGCGGATGCGCCAAGCCATAGCGGCGCTTGTTGTGGGCGTGCCTATGATGATGTGGGGATTATTGGGCGGCGAGATGATGATCAACAGTCCAGCGATGCAGCTTGGCTGGGGCATTATGGGACTGGTCACCTTGGCCTTGCTTGTCACCACGGGCGGACATTTCTACCAAGGCATGTGGCGGGCGCTCAAAGCCAAAACCACTAACATGGATACGCTGATTGTGCTGGGCACTAGTACGGCATGGGCTTATTCCATGCTGGTGGTCATTATGCCGAGCGCATTCCCTATGGATACCCGCCATGTGTACTTTGAGGCGAGTGTGATGATTCTAGGTTTGATTAACTTAGGTCATGGACTCGAACTCAAAGCGCGGGGCAAAACCAGCGAAGCGGTGCAGCGATTACTTGGATTGCAATCCACCACTGCGATTCGGATCACAGATAAAGGCGATGAAAAGGTTGAGATAAGTCAGTTGAAACTGGGCGATAAGCTGCGTTTGCGCCCCGGTGACCGAGTTGCCCTCGATGGTGAGGTCGAAACAGGGCAATCCCTACTCGATGAAGCCATGCTCACTGGTGAGCCTATTCCTGTGCTTAAAAATCGGGGAGATAGTCTGAGCGCGGGCACAGTCAATGGCAACGGCAGCTTAGTTTACCGAGTGACGGCTGGGCAAGAAGATACCAAACTCGCCAAAATCATTGCACTGGTGCAACAGGCACAAACGTCAAAATTGCCCATAGGTCGATTGGCTGACAGAATCTCAGCGGTATTTGTCCCGACTGTGGTGGCGATAGCGCTGTTGGCAGCGGCAATTTGGTATTTTGTGGGGCCAGCACCCGCCTTAAGCCATGCGTTAGTGGTGCTGACGAGTGTGCTTATCATAGCGTGTCCCTGTGCGCTGGGGCTGGCGACACCTATGTCTATTATGGTGGCCGTTGGCCGCGCCGCCCAAATGGGCGTGTTAGTCAAAAATGGTGAGGCCTTGCAAACCGCCAGTAAAGTCGATTGTGTGGTGCTGGATAAAACCGGCACTGTCACCTTAGGCAAGCCGCAAGTCACTGATTTTAATTTAGTGCAAACGCTGAGTGATGCCGATAAGGAAACTTTGCTGGGCGAGATAGCGAGCCTTGAGCAGCACTCTGAGCATCCTTTAGCGGGGGCGATTGTCAGTTATGCCAAGGGATCCCTGTCACAATTACCCGACACACAGGCATTTACGAACCATCAAGGTAAGGGGATTGAGGGCAAGGTCGATGGCGTATCGCTGGCGATTGGTAATCTCGCCTTGATGACAGCTTTGGAGATTGTAAATTTTGATGGTAGTGCCTTAGATCCCAAAGCGACATTAAGCTTTGCAAATCAAGGTAAAACCCCGATTTATGTCGCCAAAGCGGGCAAGCTAGTGGCCACTATCGCGCTTGCCGATCCGATTAAACCCGATGCTAAAGACGCCATCGCGGCCATGCTGCAAAGGGGGATTCGCGTCGTGCTGTTAACGGGGGATAACCCACAAACGGCGCAGGCAGTGGCCGACCAAGTGGGCATCACCGAAGTGATTGCTGGCGTACTGCCAGAGCAAAAACAACAGCATGTGCTGGATTTGCAAAAACAAGGGCATGTGGTGGCTATGGTTGGGGATGGCATTAACGATGCGCCCGCCCTGATGAGCGCCGATGTGGGGATTGCTATGGGATCGGGCACTGAGGTGGCGATTGAAAGTGCGGATATCACCTTGTTGTCGCAGCAGTTGATAGTGATTGCTAACTTATTGGCATTATCGCGGGCGACGATTACCAATATTAAGCAGAATCTGTTCGGCGCCTTTGTGTATAACAGTTTGGGTATTCCGGTTGCGGCGGGCGTGCTTTATCCACTTACGGGCATGTTATTAAGCCCTGTGATCGCAGGTGCTGCCATGGCCTTGTCTTCACTCACTGTGGTGACGAACGCCAACCGCTTAAGACGGCAGAAGTTGTAGTCTTTACTATTCACATAAGCCCTTAGCGTTGGCAAGCTTTGCAACGCTAAGGGTCATCAGATTGTCATTCTGTTCGAATACATTGAAAGCTAAGCCAATAGGATAAAATTAATTATGCTTCTCACGCTGGCATAGTGCGGCGATTTCGGCACTTACTCTGGCTTTAGATTAGCCTTGGTAGTTGATAATTTAGCCCAAACTGCTATAGTGCCACGTTTATTTTTACCCCTTCGGCATAGCGTTATTTGGTTTATGCTTACTTAAGCGGCGCCAGCTGGCTCGGCCAACATTACTCGATTTGGAAGTTCATTTTGATCACAACAGCAAATATCACCATGCAGTTCGGCGCTAAGCCACTGTTTGAAAACATCTCAGTTAAATTTGGCGGTGGTAACCGTTACGGTCTTATCGGCGCAAATGGCTGTGGTAAATCGACCTTCATGAAGATCCTGTGTGGTGATCTAGACCCTAGCAGCGGTAACGTTTCGTTAGATGTGAATGAGCGTCTGGGTAAACTAAGCCAGAACCAGTTCGGTTATGAGGAATTCAACCTGATCGATACTGTGATCATGGGCCACCGCGAACTGTGGAAGGTAAAACAAGAACGCGACCGTATTTATTCTTTGCCTGAAATGAGTGAAGAAGATGGTATTGCCGTTGCCAACCTAGAAATGGATTTTGCTGAGATGGACGGTTATACCGCCGAATCTCGCGCCGGTGAATTACTGTTAGGTGTAGGTATCGGTATTGAAAGCCATTTTGGTTTGATGTCTGAAATCGCCCCGGGTTTAAAACTGCGTGTATTGTTAGCGCAAGCCCTGTTCTCTGATCCAGACGTGCTGCTGCTCGACGAACCTACCAACAACTTGGACATCGACACTATCCGTTGGTTACAAGACATGTTGAACCAACGTAGCAGTACTATGGTTATTATTTCCCATGATAGATATTTCTTAAACTCAGTCTGTACGCACATGGCTGACTTAGACTACGGCGAACTGCGCGTTTACCCTGGTAACTACGACGAATATATGCAAGCGGCGACTCAAGCTCGCGAGCGTTTATTGTCTGATAATGCGAAGAAAAAAGCCCAGATCTCTGAGCTGCAAACCTTCGTAGCACGCTTCTCGGCTAACGCGTCTAAGGCGAAACAAGCCACCTCTCGTGCCCGTCAAATCGACAAGATTAAGTTAGACGAAGTGAAAGCCTCTAGCCGTGTGAACCCCTTCATTCGTTTCGAGCAAGAAAAGAAACTGTTCCGTAATGCTTTAGTGATTGAAAACCTAACTAAAGGTTACGATAAGCCACTATTTAAAGACTTAGACTTGATTGTTGAAGTGGGCGAGCGCATTGCGGTACTGGGTGAAAACGGTATCGGTAAAACGACCCTGTTACGTACCCTGATCCACGATATCCCGCAGGATGCAGGTACTATCCAATGGTCTGAAAACGCCAACATTGGTTACTATGCACAGGATCATGAGTCTGATTTCGCTAACGATATGACCTTGTTCGAGTGGATGAGCCAATGGCGCAAACCAGAAGATGACGACCAATCGGTACGTGGCATTTTAGGCCGTATGTTGTTTGGCTCTGACGACATTAAAAAGTCAGTCAAAGTGCTGTCTGGTGGTGAGAAAGGCCGTATGTTATTCGGCAAGCTCATCATGCAAAAAGCCAACATTTTAGTGCTCGACGAACCGACCAACCACATGGATATGGAATCGATCGAATCATTGAACAACGCGCTGGAAATGTATGAAGGCACCTTGATTTTCGTGAGTCATGACCGTGCATTCGTATCGTCGCTGGCAAACCGTATCCTTGAAGTGACTCACACAGGCGTGAATGACTTCAGAGGCACTTACGATGAGTTCCTTGCCAGTAAAGGCATCGAAGTCTAAGGTTATTCGCACTTTAGTTGCATGAGTAAATGCATGCATCTAAATGTAGCATCAATAAAAACGCCGCAATGTATTGCGGCGTTTTTGTATGCATTTTCTGTCTATTATCTAGCGATTAGCTTTTTATGCACTTGATTCTAGTGCATTAGCGATGCTCGTTATTGCGCAGACTCTTGCTGCACATAAATCAAACTGTCGGTATCAAAACCGCGGGCTTTAGACATTTCAACAAACTTTTGCAATACCTCGGGTGGCACAGTCGGGGTTTTAGCCAGTAGCCACAAATAACCCGTGTCGGGCCCCGATATAAAAGCGTATTGATAGTTTTCATGATCTAATTCGAAGACCACATACGATCCATAAAATGGCCCAAAGAAGGAGACTTTCAAATAGCCTTCTGAGTCCCCATTGACAAAATAGGCCTTACCTTCGGCTTCTTTCCATTCGTTTTTAGCCGCTGAGAATCCACGGTTAATGACCATCACACCGCCATCGTCTCTGAGGCTATATTCTGCGCTAACTTGGCTTAAGCCTCTTTCGAATGAATGATCTAAGCGCGCAATTTCGTACCATTTACCTAAGTATTTATTCAGCTCAAAATCATTAACGGGTTGAACCAACTTAGGCATGCCTAAACAACCGCTGAGCAAAAATATACTAATGACTAACAGTAGCTTTCTCAATTTGACCTCCTGATCTTAAGTCTTAGTCGCATATCTTGAGTGAATCAATCCTCTGTCGAGCTTACACTATTTTCTTCACATTATTTCAGCTACTTGGCTTCTGTTGGTAAAAGTTCTGTTAGTTAAAGTTCTGTTGTTTAAAGTCGTGTCGGCGACTGTCCTGTGGGTTACTCGCTCGCAACCCGCACTTTGCGCTGACTGATAAAGCCTTGGCTAATGCCGGCCAGAATAATCAAGCCGACACCGCTTAATTGCATTGGGCTCAAGCTTTCACCAAATATCCACCATGCCAGCGTCACTACGATAACAGGTTCCACATAGGCGAGGGTGCCAAAGGTGGCTGCTGGCAATTGCCGCAGGGCTTTTACCGCCAGTAATATTGCTAAAAATCCGGGGAAGAATCCAATCGCGATCAACCAAACAATTTGCGGCAAACTTGGCGTCAGCGGTGCATTTATCACTAAGGGCAGCAGACATAAAGCGCCGACACAAAGCTGCACTAAAGTGCTCTGGTAGGGCGAACTCAGACTCGGTTTTCGGTTGATTAACATAAACCCACTGTAGGTTAATAGGGCGAGTAGGGCATAAAAATAGCCTAGTAATTCAGTATGTTCGCTCGATTGCTGCGGCCCTGTTGGGATCATTAACATAAAGCCCACCAGCGCGACGACCACGCTTGCCATGCTTAAGCGGGTGAGTTTTTCGGCAAAGAAATAATGGGCGAAAATAGCCGACACCACAGGGGCTAAGTAAATAATCATGATTACATTGGCCATTTGGGTGTACTGAATGGCTTCAATGTAAAACGCCATAAAACCCGCGAGCATAGCGCCATTCACTAAGTTACGTTTACTCGGTCTATGGCGAATTTGCTGTCCTTTGCCTGTAAGCAGCATATAAGCCAATAGAAATAGGGCTCCGAGCAGTAAGCGGTAGAAGGTAATGTGTTCGGCTGGCAGGGCGGCAAAGCGCGCTAATACACCTATTGTGCCCATAAGAATGGCCGCCAATAGGGCAAAAATGATAGCTAAAGCTGAGCTTGGCATAGGCAACCTGTAACTGAAGAATTTAAGGGGCGACACCGTCCTGTGGACGGCGTCGATTTTGCCTTAAAAACTCACCCTAGGCTATGCCGATGTATTAACTTAGATAATGCTTTTACGTGAGCGGAAATGGTTAAAGCTATCTTGGCTGTAGGCCGCCTTAATCCGTTTTAACGCAGCGTAATTGTGGTCAAAGTACACATCTGTTGGAATGGCCTTATCTTTGAAACTGATAAAAGCGCCTGAGGTGTTGGGGATGTCATAATTTCGGCTGGCATCAATCCAATCGAGCGCACGATTAATGCGAGTAAACACTTGGCTATCCTGCAATTGTTGTTTCTCTTGCAGGGCGTTATTCCACCAAGTTTGATATTGAATCGTGTATTGTCTGTCCTTGTAGGGGAAGGCGCTGCGACTCTTTTGCTCTTCGCCCATAGTGCGATAATAATCACCAGTTATAGCGCCAAGGGTAACATAGGTAAATAGCCCCAATTGGCGATTACCTTCAAGCACATAGCGAGAGGTTAAGCTTTCAAGCAGTGGCTTATAACCGTCCCTCAGGCCCGTTTGATTCACTAAGCGCGAGGTGACTTTATGGGGCGCGGGTTCATCCACATCGGTTGGATTAGGTGAGCGGCTTATGCCTTGTAAGTCAGCTTGCAGATGATGAAAAGATTCCCTTTCCCAATTGGCCATTAAGTTTTCACCGTAGGCTTTGGTGAGTCCGCCCATCCCCTCGATGCGAATTTCATTGGGCACTAGGTCAAACTCATTAAATTGTGTCTGGATAAAGTGATTCAGACTGGCGGAATTGCCTTCCCAAAAGCCATACATCAAGCAGTTATGCTTAATCGACTCAGTGTCTATGTCAGGCGTTTTGTGTTGTTCTGCGGGTAAATGTTTGGCATTTATCTTGAGATTGGTACCAATCAAACAGCCTGTGCTGTCGGCATTAATGATGGCTTCCCAGCGCTGTAAAATGTCTTTGGTTGGGGTGTGCTCAATGAGTTCTTGGGTTTGTTTATCATAGCAATTCCACTCTAATTCAAACTTGAGCAGGCAAGGCGGTAGTGGAAAGGTTTGTACAAAAAAGCGGGTCACTATGCCGTAACTTAATCCGCCGCCACCCTTGAGCGCCCAGAGTAACTCAGGTTTATTGGCAACCGAGACGACTTGGGTTTCACCAATGCCAAGGACAATTTCTGCCTGTAATAGGGATTCGCAGCACATGCCGTATTTGCGGGTCCAAGGTCCTGAGCCGCCGCCCATAATAAATCCCGCTAAGGCAACGTTGCCACTGGTGCCATGGGGGATCATCACGCCTTTTTTTGCAAGGGCAGTGGTGAGATTGATAAAGCGATTGCCTGGGCCAATGGCCGCAATACCTGTGATGGGATCTAAAGTGAGGCTATCCATCTTCAGCAGATCCAACACTATGGTATTGGTTTCAGTGCTTTCACCTTCGTGATCATTCCCACCCGAGCGCACGCTGATCGGCAAGTTATAATCGATGGCTGCTTTATAGGCGATTTTGACTTCTTCAGTGGAAGTGCATTTGATGATCGCCAGTGGTTTTTTTTGTAACCTGCGGTTGAACAGCTGGCAAGCCTGTTGGTAGGCTATCATTTGCTTACCCGTGCTGACCGAGAATTGCTGTTCGCTATAATAATGGCCAGCGGTAATAATATTGTCGGCCGGAATGTGTGCGCGAACTTCATTGATGAAATTAACAAAGTTTTTGGCTTGAGTGATCACTAAGTTTTCACTGATCCGCACTTCTGCACTTAATTCTTCTTCGGTCGATTGCATAATCAAACAATCCCGTTCGAGTTCATTCGCGACGGTCACTTTAATATTCGAACGATAGGCCGTCAGCGATTTAAATACTTCGATATTGAGAGTGATATCTGCTTGGTTGCTCGCCGCGTAATTAACGACATAATTAAAATTAGGCCAAGTGTTATAGTCACACTCAATAATATAGGCTCGGCGTTCGTGGGGCGGAATAATCTTAGGCAGTTGTTGATTATAGGCGTTGCTATCCGCGGTGGTTTTTATGAATTGATATTCAGTATCATTAAATATGACCAGCAGCACTTTTTGTCTTTGAAGTGGGATAACGTTTTCATCACGAAAATTATATACATCATGATGCTGATAAATGTAAAGGTTATTTTCGGTAATCGATTTTTGTTGCGCCGGATTACGATAATAGTCGACGATTTCGGTTCGGGTTAATAATCGATTAAGTAAAGTTATGCCAAATATTTCACCATCGAAATGAGTGTCGCGGTGATTGGGTAATGACACGTTTTCAATTAAAAACTCATTGTCAGCAACCAGTGACAGATTATTGAGTTGTGTATGGGTAATTTCACCATCCACATAACAATTGATTTCATGGTATTCATGGCAGATAGACAATAAGTGCCACTGGCCATCGTTGAGTCCACCTAAGGTTGAAATTGCCTCAACCCGCAGCAAGGTGGTATTAATCACGCATTCAATATGCCCCAGTGAATTAATGTCCACGGCGAAATAGGTATCTTCTCGATCGGTTTTATAATGGAACACACGCCCACCCGCGCTGGTTTTAACCCAACACTGGTAAGTAAATATGGCAAGGGGTGACGTGCTCACGGGTAAGCTTTTTTCAATCACTGCCCGTATATTTCTTGATGCCTCAAGCTTATTCATATTCGTGCGTCCTTTCGTGTGCTTTGCGTGTTTTACCTCTGTGCGCTAAAGCGCAACTGGGGTAATTCATCCCGTGGTTAATCCATCGCGGGTAACTAAGTCGCGGATAACTATGTTTTGGGTAAATCAGTTTTGGGTAAATCAGTTGCGGGCAAACAAGTCGCCAATTAATAGGTATTAAAGCGATGTATTGATCCTGTCACGGCCATCGGCTTTGGCGCGATACAATGCGGTATCGGCGGCGCACAGCATGGCGAGTGAGGTACGGAATTGGCCATTGATTTCACTCGCAATTCCTTGGCTCGCGCTCACAGAGACATAATCGCGCAGGCCTTGCTCAGTAAAGCGCAGTTCATTAATCCCTTGCTGCACTTTTTGGGCAATCGTCAGTGCCATTTTGGCATTGTGGCTTGGCAGAATTAGCGCGAATTCTTCACCGCCGTAACGCGCTGCCAGGCCAATGTCTATTGGCACTATGTCAGCGATCACTTTGGCAATCTTACGTAGGCATTCGTCGCCTTGGATATGGCCGAATTGGTCGTTGAACACTTTGAAATAATCCACATCGATAATCACCACGCTGATAGGGCGCAGCTTACCTGTGCATTCTTCCCAATAGTGATGTAGCATTTCGTCGAAGTATCGGCGGTTCGCCAGCCCTGTCAGTGAATCCGTGGCGGCCAATTTACGTAGCTTTTGATTCTCCGCTTTGTGCTGCGTTAAATCGTGCATCATCATCACGAACAGAGGTTCATGGCTGGGGATGTAGGAAATGGAGAGTTCGACATCTTTTGCTTTGCCTGAGGCGGTAATGAGGGTGATTTCTTCGGCGCAGTGCTGCACTGGAATGCCGCAGTTTTTGCCTAGCTTAATATCATTGCTCAGCAGATTGTCGTAGCGAGCTTGATGGTGCTCGGTCAAAAAGTTGCGCCAATCTTGTCCCTTCAAACTGGCCTGCGGGCATGTCAGTAAGTCAGCACCTTTGCTATTGCTAAAGTAAATGTAACCTTGGGCATTGACGATAATCACCGGCTCGGTCAGATGCTGAATAAACTGTTGAATCGTTTCAATCGAGGCATGTTCGAAGAAGGTTAACGGCAACGAGGGTTCTACCAAGCCTTGCTGCGCAGTGCACTGTGAACCATTGCCTTTACCCACAAGTGATAATGGATGTTGTGAGCGAGTCTGTGTAGGTGAGCTTGTCATTGTTATCATTCTCCGTGAACCTAATGTCATCTGCGCTAAGCGCTTTTCTGATGATGACTTTATTCTTCGCAAAGAAAAGATACCTTCTGCTTACCTTCCGATTTAATCTATTGTTTATAAAGGTTTTAAATTTACTCTTCTCGCGATAAATTCTTTGATTTAGCAGAACTGAGCGAGGTTTTTGGGCATGGCTAAGTTAAAAGAGTGGCACCCATGAGTGGATTTTTGGCTATTAAGCGGCAAGCGCAAAGGAAGTTAGTATCGAAATTTAACCGCAGATAAAGAGTGGGGAAACGGCTCGTTCACCCTAAAGGTTGATTTGGATGCAGAGCTTCGCTACTCGATTTTCCCCTACACCATTTACCACCTTGCTGAAGTTTAAAAGCACACATCGCATCCCAACGACCACTGATGCTACTGTACTGTCGGCGAAACTCTTTAGCAGAGCTGAGCCAAGCATCTGATGCAATCTCTAACTCATTGAGCAGTTTTGGTCGCTGATTATCGATAAAGCCCTTTTTATCATGGCGAATCGCGCGGCCAGTCCAATCGATAAGTTCAAGATAATCGGCAAAATGGAAGGGGATACCCGTTTGCTGATGGAGATGTTTTGCACCATCAAATTTTGCAAGGGATTTATGAGGTAATGGTTGAGTGTTATCTACAGGGGATTGGGTTGACAGTGGTGTAAGGCTGTTAGGGGAAAGTGCATTCAGACGTTCTTGAATCGATGTAAAATCAGAGGATTGCAAAGAATCGGCAATGCCAGCTCGAATAGGATTTAAATCAACGTACATCATACATGCCAGTAATGCTTGCTCATCTAACAGTGCTTGGGATTTAAAACGACCTTCCCAGAAGGCGCCTTTGCACTCATCTTCTCGGTTTGCTTTACGGGCAATCTCTTCATTTAGGCAGCGCATAAACCAAGATATGCTGGATAAACGCTCATGCCATTCGGCAATTAAGGCATCGAGTAACATGCGTTCACCATCGATTAATACATCACCATTCATATACTTAGTGGCAATGGCATGGCCTTTAGTGATTTGGCACCAGCGACTGATAATATCTTTTTGCGTTAACGATTTAGCCTTGTCGACATCTATTTTAAGCACTAAATGATAGTGATTGCTCATCACCGCATAAGCGCAAATATCAATACAAAATATCGCAGACAAGGCTTTGATTTTATCGACAATCCAGCCACGTCGATGCTCATAACTGCGCCCAGTGAGTTTATCTTCACCACACAAAAAAGCCTTTCTGACACAGCGATTAATCACATGATAGAAGGGGGTTGTATTAGCATCGATAAGCATTCTTCTGGCCGAGGTCATCACTCGCTCCAAACAGACAAGGTGAAGATAATTTAAAGACTAGTAGAAGAGGGGACAAAGCACAAAAGATATGGCTGTCCCCACTTATTCGATCTAAAGACTAGGGTCTGTTGATCTTTCGAGAGTGATTTTTAGACAGCATGGCAAGACGTTATAATTTGCTTCGCCAAAAGTAACCATAACCTCAAGCCATGCCAAGACTTATGCTAACCGATGCACGCTGGGAAAAGCTATTTCATTTAATGAAAAGCACAGGCCGTGTTTATGACAAACCTGAACATAGACAAACATTCGAAGGTATTCTTTACCGGCTTAGAACAGGCATCCCTTGGCGAGATTTACCTAAAGAGTTCGGTCATTGGAGCACGGTCTTTAGACGGTTTCATTTATGGTCTAAAAAAGGCGTTCTAGCACATTTATTCAAGGCCTTAGCCAACCTTGCTGATATAGAATGGGTCTTTATTGATGGCTCGATAGTGCGGGCTCACCAGCACAGTGCAGGTGCCGCGACGCTAA